>ONWQ01000176.1 GCA_900321565.1 uncultured Eubacteriales bacterium | reverse complement strand
TTGTCGTGGCAGAATGGAAGAACAGACAGAAAGATATATGCACCGGGCGACCGGTACATCTTTACTATGATCAGGGACAGGGGGAAGCTTACCATGGCGTATGAACAGAATGGGCAGGAAGCCTGGAATCAGCCGATGAACGGTCAGATGACCGGACAGAACGCTGTGGATATGCCTTCTGCAGCCAGTGGTATGGAAGCCGGGGGCTATATGCCGGATCCCGCATATTCTCAGAACGGTTATGCCGCGTATAACACGGGAATGCCTGCATACCCGCAGAATTCCGGTGCGCAGTACCCGGAAAACATGGGCTATTCCGGTGGATACCAGGGAGTGCAGGACTCTGGCTACGGAAATTATTCCGGAGCATACCAGACCATGCAGGATCCGGGCTATGGCGGCTATTCCGGCGGATTTCAGCAGAATCCGGCCATGAACGGAATGAACCAGAGCATGGGATATCAGCCATATCAGGATCCGGCTATGTCCGGTGCCCAGCAGGGGTATCCTGCAGATATGAGTCAGGGGTATGGCTACAATCCGGGCATGCAGACCGGGTACAGTCAGGAATATCAGAACCCGCAGATGAACGGATACGGGAATCAGGCAGCCTATGACGGTCAGTACAGTGCATCCCAGGGGTATGCTTTCCAGCCTTCCCAGAGCATGAATGCGTACCCTCCGCAGGAATATACGGCACCACAGGCTGTGCTGTATACAGGGCCTGTACCGGGCCTGAGCGAACAGTCCAGGAAGGTTCCGACCCCGCAGATGGGCCGGGAAGGTCTGGCGGATGCAAAGAGCACCGGGAAGCCGTGGCTGAAATGGGCGATCCCTGCGGCAGCGGTTGTGCTTATTGCCGTTCTGGCCCTGATCTTCTGGCCCAGAGGCCAGAACTATACGGCTGAGGATGTGGTCAATGCACTCTATGAACGCGGGCTCCCGATCACACAGGCATATACGTATAGCGTACAGACCGATGATGAAGGCCTGCTTGGAACGACGGGCGGGTATACTTCCAAATGCGCATGGGTGGATGGGAACCTGCTGTCCGGGTATGGATACCTGGATAATGGTGGCATGATTGAGGTGTTTGCCAGCAGCAGCGATGCGCAGAAACGTCTGGAGGCACTTCAGGGCATGAATCCGTCGACAGCGGGGCATGTCTATCAGATCAATCGTGTAGTCATGCGCCTGTCACCGAGAATGAGTGCAAGCAGTGTTTCTGCCTATCAGACCGCATTACGGGTGATGTTCGGACAATAACACAGTATGTATGAACTGCCGCGACTGCCATGGGATTGCAGTCGCGGCAGTTTTTTTGTGCCGATCATCCGGATGCAGGCAAGAAAAAAGAGGGTGTGATCCCTCTATGCCTGTGAACCATAACTGCGCGGGGATGTATTGTCGATCCCGTCATAGAACTCCGGGAAGAGCCCGGCAGTGGAATACGGCTCGTTGCCGGCATACAGATGGGAGATATCCCCGAGCTGTACGCACCGGAAGGCAACTTCGCCGGGTACCCGTTCCTCTGTGACCAGCGTGGTGACAGAAGAAGGTGCCATGCAGCATTTCTGCCAGAGAAGGACCGGGGATATATGGGAAATATACCCGTAGACGGCCATGCCAATGGCAAAATGACAGAAGAGAACCAGTGTTCCGTGCCTGTTTTCGGCGCATTGCCATACCTGACCGTCCCGGCGGTACCCATACCGTCCGAGCAGCTCATCCACGCCTTCTGTGGTTTCATGCCAGATATCAGCAACATTGGTCCCCTCAAACATCGGATCTTCCAGGAACCGGTCAGGGTCGGCCAGAAGCGGGTGTGCGGCATAACTGCGCGGGCGGAAGTCCCAGCAATTGCGTACCTTTCCCGTATCAGGGTCCGGGCAGCGTCCGCGGAATTCCTGCAGCCAGGGCAGTACCTCGGCATGCCATCCCGTGCGGTTCAGTGTATAGGCTGCCGTGTCCAGCGCGCGGCCTTTCGGGGACAGGAAGCAGCCGATCATGTCCTGAATGCCTGCAATCCGGGTGGCAAGCAGTTCAGCCTCTGTCCGACCCTTGGGCGTCAGCGAGTCTATGGAATAGTCCGGCTCGGCATGCCGTATGATCATGATCTTCAATGGATCAGGCCCTTTCCTTTGT
>ONWQ01000177.1 GCA_900321565.1 uncultured Eubacteriales bacterium | reverse complement strand
TGGTAGCGGTGCATGTAAATCAGGCACTTGAAGCCGTTCTTTTTCCCGCTGTCAAACAGCCAGTAGATCGGGCGTTTCTGGTAGGTCTTCAGGTGATCCTTATAGAAGTCGTTCAGGAAATACTGCCGGATCACGTCACGGGGGTTGCCCTTCCCGCCGAGGGCGTCGGCAATGAACTTCAGGTTGGCTTCCAGCGTCTCCGCGCCATAGACTGTGCGCACCCAGTTGATGAACATGCCAACAATGTCATCATCGAAATACTCGTCGTCGGTGATGGGCAGGATACCGTCATGGTCGGCATGATAAGTGACATACTGGCTTTCATCCCACGTGCCGCCCGCAAAGGCCAGGCCGGGCTTATCCAGGGAATAGCGGCCCAGCATGCAGCCTACAGCATAGGAAATCAGGCTGCGGATGTCGCGACCCTGATCAGCCCTGCTGACGGTCACTTCCTTGTCATCTACATCAGGGGTCAGTTCGTCCTGCAGACCGTAAATATCGATAAAGATGCGGTTAAGTTGTTCCTCGTTGGTTTTGAGCCGGGCAAAACGTTCATCGCAAATCGTCTCCAAGGCATGCCAGCAATCTGACAAGTACATGCGGTGTTGATCCTTGGCTGAGACGACAAGTGGATGGCACTGAAACTCCCAGGAGGTTTCGAAGGAATCCCAGTCTTCTTTTGCACATTTTACGGCTTCAACAGCAAGAGAGTCTATGGAGGCCATTGGTGAAACGATAAGTGGAAGCTGCTTCAAATCACCTACTTGAGTTGTAATTGTAGGGTTAAGTGCATTTAGTAATTCCACACACATCCTGCTGTTAAGGAAAGAAAGAATATAATAATACATATCTTCCGAAACAAATCCAGATGAACCTTTTACATCGAAAATGAAACCATCCGGACAAGCTCTTGCCGCGAAACTACTGCCACAGATATCTGACCAAGTTATCGACTTATGAAAGAAGTACTGACGATTAATGACTCTTCCATTTGAACCTACTCTAGCACCTGGTGTATTATCTATATAATCACAAATAGTTTTGCCGTTGTTCTCGAAATTGACTACATATTCATTATTACCAAACCATCGGCGAAAACCACCGCCTTTATTATACGGGAACCATTTTAGCGCACTTTGGGAAGCTTCCTGTTCATCGTGAAAGCCAAACCCAATTCTATCAAACTTTACTTCATGCCATAGCCTCAAAAACAGATCATTGTTGGTTGTAGCCATTCCTTGACGAGGTTGGCAAATAGAATCAAGTATTTGGCCCTTAAGAAAAACAGCTGCAAACTCTGGTGAAACCCAGTAGACAAATCTCTGATCTGGGAAGCCCTCGTAGCTTTTCATTGGAACTCTATGAAGCCAAGGAGTACTTGGATTACTTGCTGCCTCCAGATATCGTTTTTCCTGTTCTTTAGGATCTGAAAACTGAGAAAGCCTCACATATGACCCAGTATAATCCAGAACACATTTCCTTAATGAAAAGGTGCAAACTGACACAGCAGCCTCTTCAAAAGAACTCTCTTCTGGCTGAACGTAAGAACAAATGCTGGAGGATTGAAGCAACTGATTTCTCAAACTTGTGTATGATCCCAGAAAGAGCCAAACAAATGGAGTCATGTATGCAGCAAACCCGTTCCGCTTTGTCAAATAAAGATTATTGACGATAAATGCAGAAAACAAGTCCATCTTTGCTTCAGGATAATTTTGATCCAAAAAATTGCATATATGTGTTGCAAGGTTTCTTCTGCCTGCATATGGTGGATTCGTCACCACCGCATGGTACTTCTGCACCAGCCCTCTGCACTGCCGAATCAACGGCTTCAGCGTTTCCATCAGCGTCATGGCATCCGCTTGTGCTGCCATGTCCATCAGATCCGCCTTCTGCTCCATTTCATCCAGTGTGTTTTCCAGCATGGTCAATTCTTCCAGACTGATTTCCGGCTGGATGATGCTGCCATATTCCTTGGCATCAGCAAAGGTCTCAAACAGCGCCTTGGCGGTCTTGATGGAGGCCTCCTCCATCAGGGACGGATGATGGGTAAACGCCTGCCGCATCTGGCGCTCGAAGGTGGGCCAGTCACCGCTGTCCTGCAGGGCAAACACATTGGGCTGCACCGGATGGCGCAGCTGCTTGGCCAGCCAGCGGTGGTCATACTGCTGGGCTTTCATCATCACGGCGAAATAAGCCAGCTGCGCGGCGCGGTCGTCGATGTCCATGCCCCACAGGTTATTCCGCACAATGCTCTCCACTGCCTCATTGGTGGTATAGCCGCAGGACAGATAGATCTGCATCAGCACATCGAACATATACACCAGGATATGTCCGCTGCCCATGCAGGGATCGCAGCACAAAATGGAAGCTGGATCGATCTGGGCATACTCCGCCCGGATCGTTTTCAGCTGCTCTTCCACTTCTGGCTCCTGCGGCGCTTCTTCCAGGTAATACTTCCAGTTGGCCTTCAGCTCATCATTCGGATGCCCTTCTACCCACAGACGGCCCAGACTGTTTTCCACCATGTAGCGGACAATCCAGTCTGGCGTGAACAGCTGGGTAGCAGCAGGAATCTTTTCCTTGCTGATCTTGATGTTCTTCTTCAGCGCCGCAAAGACCTCATCCTTCGGCTCGGCATTGTAGTACTGATACAGCCAGCCGATGATCTGCACGGCATCCTTCCAG
>ONWQ01000179.1 GCA_900321565.1 uncultured Eubacteriales bacterium | reverse complement strand
CAGCGGCTGGCCGGACCTGAAATCCACAGCGGCTAAGATCCATGCCGATGATTTCGCCATTGTCATGTGCCATAACCCGCAGATCATCCCGGACCTGAGTCAGTCCACGGATGCGGACGGACGCAGGAACTGGTATGACCTGGGCCTGTTCGGGCACACGCACGGCGGCCAGCTCCCGTTCCTCGGCGGTCTTCTGCACCTGACCGACGACATCCGTCCAGAATACCACAGCGGAATCCGCATCGAAAACCGTGCCCCCATGATCGTCAGCAACGGCATCGGCACGGTCGGCATTCCGGCACGCCTGTTCCGGATGCCGGAGATCCTCCTGATCACGGTCAGGGCCACCCGCTGATCCTTCCGCCGGCAGGACTCCCTGCCGGTTTTCTTATGCCAGCATGTCCAGCATCTGACCCGGGTTCTCCGCCGCCTTCACCCGATCCATGGCCCGGATGATCCGGCCTTCCTCGTCAATAAGATAGGTTGTCCGGACCACGCCCATGCTCACCTTGCCGTAATTTTTCTTTTCCTTCCATGCATCATAGGCCTCGATCACGGTCCGGTCCGTGTCCGAAAGCAGTGTGAACGGCAGGCCATGTGCCTGTTCAAACTTCTTATGCGAAGCCACACTGTCCCGGCTCACGCCCAGGACCACCGCACCCTTTTCCAGAAACTGCGGATACCGCTCGGCAAACCCGCAGGCCTGCCGCGTGCACCCAGCGGTCATATCCTTCGGATAAAAATACAGGATCACTTTCCTGCCCCGGTAGTCACTGAGTCTGTGAATGTTCCCGTTCTGGTCCGGGAGCGCGAACTCCGGTGCCATTGTGCCAGTCTCCAGCATACGCTCTCCTCCTTTTCCGGCACCCAGGTGCCTCTCCTGCCATTATACCACCCGGCCGGGGTGCAGTGAAGTTTCCGCACATGCTACCGCTCCGCCGGCTTCCTATGGTATAATCCCATTCGATTGCCCATGCACGGCCGCCGGCAGCTTTCCTTGCCACAGTCCGGTGCCTGTGCTACAATCCCCACGCATTTTCATGCTCATGGCTGAGGAGGCTGACGCGTAATGTCCAATGATCCCCGCGTGCTTGTTGATAAAGTTTCCTATACCTATGACGAGGCGAATGAGCCTGCCGTATCCGGCGTGTCCCTCCAGGTCAGGCCCGGCGAGTTCCTCGCCGTGCTTGGCCACAACGGGTCCGGCAAGTCCACGCTTGCCAAACTGATCAATGCTCTGTACCTGCCCACGGAAGGCAGGATTGTCGTATGCGGCATGGATACGCAGGACGAAGCGCATCTGTGGGATATCCGCCAGAATGCCGGGATGATCTTCCAGAACCCGGATAATCAGCTGGTCGCCACGGTCGTGGAGGAAGACGTGGCCTTTGGCCTTGAGAATATGGGTGTACCGCATGATGAAATGGTCACCCGCATACAGCAGGCACTCAAGACTGTGCGCATGACCGAGTATGCATCCTCCTCACCGCATATGCTCTCCGGCGGCCAGAAACAGCGCATCGCCATTGCCGGCGTGCTCGCCATGGAGCCGTCCTGCATCATTGCCGATGAATCCACCGCCATGCTCGACCCGTCCGGCCGCCGCGAGGTCCTGGACACGATCCGCGAACTGAACCGTGAAAAGGGCATCACGGTCATCTGGATCACACATTATATGGAAGAAGCCGCGCTGGCGGACCGCGTCATTGTGATCTCCGACGGCAGCATCCGGCTCAGCGGCACACCGCGCGAAGTCTTCCGGGAAGTCGACACGCTCCGGGCACTGCACCTGGACGCCCCGCCCATGTCCATCCTGGCGCATACGCTTCGCGCCCAGGGCATGCCCATTTCCGAGGGCCTGCTGACCACTGAAGAAATGACCGAGGAGGTAATCCGGCTGTTATGTCCATCGAACTGAAGCATGTTTCCTATGTATACTCCCCGGGCAGCCCGTTTGAGCGTCAGGCCCTCCACGATCTGAACCTGCGTATTGACGACGGCGAGTTTGTCGCCCTCGTCGGGCATACGGGCTGCGGTAAGTCCACGCTGGTCCAGCATTTCAACGGCCTGCTTGCGCCCACCAGCGGTCAGGTGCTCGTCGATGGTGAGGACCTCAACGCAGACAAGGCCAACCGCCGCGCCATACGCCAGAAGGTCGGCCTCGTCTTCCAGTACCCGGAATACCAGCTCTTTGAGGAAACCGT
>ONWQ01000275.1 GCA_900321565.1 uncultured Eubacteriales bacterium | reverse complement strand
TCCAGGGTATAGACCGCGTCCGGCACCAGACCAAACAGACGGACATACGGGAACGGCCCGTTCGCCCGCGTATGCCGGGACACAAGATTCACCAGTGCCTCCGAGCCATCCCTGGCGGCAAACATCCATGCAGAACAGTCCGCATGATCATCGTCCTCATTCAGGCGATAGTAGTCCCCCTGCATGATCAGCGGAGCATACCTGTGGTAGTCTGCAATCTGTGCACGGATCTCTTCCTTCTCCGCATCGGACAGCAGCTCCGGGTTCAGCTCATACCCGAACGTCCCGGACTGCGCCACCACACCCCGTGTATGCAGCGGTGTCACGCGCCCGGTCTGATGGTTCGGGGATGCGGATACATGCGCACCCATAGTGCTCACCGGGTACCCGTAGGAAGTCCCGTGCTGGATCTCCAGCCGTTCAATGGCATCCGTGTCATCCGAGCACCAGATCTGAGGACAGTAGAAGAGCATGCCCGCGTCAAACCGTCCGCCGCCGCCCGAGCATCCCTCGATCAGAAGCTCCGGATACCGCTGCAGAAGACGTTCCAGCAGCTGATAAGTGCCCAGCATGAACCGGTGCGGGACCTCACCCTGCCGCTCCGGCGGCAGCGCATGCGAGTACGCATTGGCTATGGAACGGTTGAAGTCCCACTTCACATACTCAATCCTCGCACTGTCCAGCACGGCACACATGGCCTCAAAGATATGATCCACCACATCCTGCCGCGACATGTCCAGCACCAGCTGGTTCCGGGCCAGCACCGGACGGCGCTGCGGATCACAGAGCACCCAGTCCGGGTGCGCACGGTACAGGTCCGAGTCCTCATTGATCATTTCCGGCTCAAACCAGAGCCCGAACCGGAGCCCCATGTCATGAATCTGGTCCGACAGTGCCTTCATGCTGCAACCCAGCTTGCGCTCATTGACGACCCAGTCGCCCAGACCGGACGTGTCATCATCCCGCTTGCCGAACCATCCGTCATCCAGCACCAGCATTTCCATGCCCATATCCCGGGCCGCGCTGGCGAAGCGCAGGATCTTTCCGGCATCGAAATCAAAGTACGCGCCTTCCCAGCTGTTGATCAGCACCGGGCGTACTGCTTCGCGGTACTGCGGCGCGATCACATGCGCGCGGATCAGGTCATGATACTGCCGGCTCAGCCCGTTCAGGCCGTCCGCACTGAAGGACAGGATCGCTTCCGGTGTCTGCAGCGCTTCCCCGGGCATCAGTGTCCAGGCAAACCCGTCCGGATGGATCCCGGATACCAGCCTTGTGCTCCCGGCCTGGTCCACTTCCAGCTCTTCCAGATGGTTCCCGGAATACATCAGCATGCAGCCATAGCAGTCCCCGGTGTGCTCTGTCGTATGTCTGTCGCACAGGATCACATACGGATTGTTATGATGACTGCTCATCCCGCGCCGTGAACCGAAGGATGTAATCCCCCGCGGCAGGCGTACGCGCTCAGCCACCCGCTCCATGCAGTGCCGGCCATGGAAATGCATCACATCCAGGTCCGCGTACTGGAAATCCAGACACGCCGATGCGGCCTTTCCGACCACCATGGATTCCTTCCCCTGGTTCACCAGCCGCGCCGAGCGTACAATCACGTCTTCCTGCGGGAACACATGGTACACAAGCTCGACATCCAGCCCGATCACTTCGTCCCGCATCGTGATCACCAGCGTTTCCGTCTGTGCGTCCCCGCGCACGAACGGCAGTCCGCTGAGCGCCGGCCGTCCCTGTTCCACACGGTATCCGGCGTACCGCAGGTCCACGCTCCGGCTTCCGTTTGTACTCATTACCTGCACTGCCGGCAGCCGGTAGTCCCCGGTCCCGCTGCCGCTGTACTCCTGCGGCAGTGTGTCCAGCGAATACCCGCGGTTCCCGCTCAGTTCATACGGGTTCCCGGAAAAACCGCGGTCCGTGTACCGGATCCGGTAGCTCATGTCCTGGTCCGTCTTTTTCCCGTAATACAGGTGCAGGAGCACACCCGTACTGTCCGCCTTCATCTGATACAGACTGTGTGCTGTCGTCAGAGAGAATACCCTGCCCTGCTCATGAAATTGAATACTCATCGCGATGCTTCTTTCTGTACTGTTCCGGGCTGAGCCCGTGTTTTTTCCTGAAGATTCTCGAGAACGCCAGCTGGTCCGCATACCCGACTTCCTTGGCCACCATATAGATGGGCACGTCGGTCTTCAGCAGCAGTTCCCGGCTCTTTTCCATTCGCACCTGCATCAGATATTCCTGCGGCGACATCTGCATTCTTTCCCTGAAAATCGCTGTCAGGTAGGTCCGGTTGATCCCGATATAGTCCGCCACATCCGTGACCTTGATTGCCGAATAATTGCTCTCCATGAACTGTGCCGCGTACTGCACATAATCATCCGGCGTCAGTTCATTCTTTTTCCGCACACCCTCACTGCTTTTTTCAAAGGACTCCACCGCAAGCGACAGGTACTTGATGGCCAGACTCATCCGGTAGAATTCACTGGATGCATTCAGGTGCG
>ONWQ01000114.1 GCA_900321565.1 uncultured Eubacteriales bacterium | reverse complement strand
TCCGGATCGTCTGCCTGCGGCGTATGTTTTTTACAGCGTGTTTCTGTGTACGGTTCAGGAGCGGACTTCCACGAGCCCGAGTTCTGTGAGCTCCAGAACACGGCCGGGCCAGTCCTGGATGAGCAGGCGGTCATGGGTCACACAGATCATGGCCCCCGGAAAACTCCGGATCATGTCACGCATGACCGGGGCGGAGAGCGGGGAAAGATTGCGGGTGGGTTCATCCATAAGCAGTACGGACGGCTGTGCCAGCA
The DNA here is from genome assembly GCA_900321565.1 of uncultured Eubacteriales bacterium. GTDB lineage: Bacteria > Bacillota > Clostridia > Christensenellales > Aristaeellaceae > UBA2943. The sequence goes on along the minus strand of ONWQ01000114.1, from coordinate 9,918 downwards.
TGAGCCGGAGCAGCAGTACCTTTGTCTTCTGTCCGCCGGACAGGGAGGCTATGGGATGCTCCAGTTCATCCCGGGAGAATTTCATGGAGATCAGGGCTGCCCGGATCATGGTCCTCTGTTCCTTGTCGCCTCCGGTATTCAGAAAGTCTACCGGGGACAGGGCAGGGTTCAGAACCTCTTCATAATGCTGTGGCATGCGTGCGACACGCAATCCGGTGTCGGAATCCAGCCGGCTGCCGATCTCCCGCAGCAGGGTTGTCTTGCCCGAACCGTTCTTTCCGATGATCAGAATTTTCTCAGACCCGCGGACCAGCAGATGAATCCCGGAGGCAAGCGTACGGTCTCCCGCCTTCAGGCAGTTCAGGTCAAGACAGATGACCTGTTTCCCGGCAGGCACGGGTGTGATGTCCCGGAACAGTGCGGTCATGGACGTCTCCTGTACAGGCTTCTGTGTGGCATCCGCCTGCTCTCTCTGGTAGCGGTGTTCCAGGCTTTTGACAGCCTTCATTTTCTTTTTCAGCAGCCGGCCGCCGTGCGGGTCCTGACGGGATATGTTCGCCTGCGCATGCTCGACTGCGTTCTCAATCCGCCGGAGTTTTTCTTCCTGGATCCGCTGTTCCCGCTGCTCATTCTTCCAGAGGATCTCCTGGTTCTCCATCTGGCTTTTCCGGGACTGCACGTAGGCGGCATACGGCTCCCGGCTCCAGGTCCACCTGGGCTCGGAACGCCCGTGCAGGGATTCCAGGTGCAGTACCTGGGTTGCGGTTCTCTGCAGGAGCGATTCATCATGACTGACGTACAGTACAGGCAGGCTGCAGGAGAGCAGCAGGCCTTCCAGTGCGTTCATGGCATCCAGGTCCAGATCATTCCCGGGTTCATCGAGAAGCAACATGGTGGGTTTTGCACACAGGAGCAGCATCAGGCGAAGCCGGACCTTTTCACCGCCGGAGAGCATCCGGAACGGTGTATCCGTCCAGCACAGGTCCTGCGTCATGGTGAGCTGACGGCAGATGCCGGCAAGGGTTCCCGGGTCTGTGTCAAGAAAAGCCGGGTGCGCCATACACAGCTCGCAAACGGGGAGATCGTCCCACTTTGATAGGGCTTCCTGGGCAAGGTAGCCGATGCTTTCCCCCTGCGCGTGCACGTGACCGGAAACCGTGGCCCAGGAAGCAATCGAGGCCGGGCACGCAATGGCTTTCAGTAATGCACTCTTTCCGTTGCCTTCCTCACCGATCACGGCAAGACGTTCTGTGCCGGACAGGGTAAAGGACAGGTCCCGGATCAGGGGCCGTGCATCCCGGCTGTGCAGTATATTCAATTGACGGACTGTCAGCATGATTCCACCTCCGATGAGGCGCCCATCCCGGAGTCAATCCGGCACACAAAAAAGCCGGAAGCTGCGCTCCGGAATTTTGACGCCCGAAATAGACCGCATCATGTGCGGCTGTATCCGACATCAAAATCCGTTATCTGCGCATCTTCCCGCCCCTTTCATCTGTAACTGTGTGCATCATAGCATACGGATCACAGGCCTGTCAATTGCCTGTGGCTGCAGGCTCATGTCCCGGCCTGCCTGGCCGCCGCCTTCCGGATTTCGTCTGCCCGTGCAATGATCTTTTCCTTCCAGTTATCATCCTCGGCGTCCAGAAGGTATGTCTGAAACCCGAACTCACGGCCCCAGGATGCAATGACGGCTTCGTCATCCACGTGCAGGGAAATCTGATACCGGGAAGGCACTTTCTGGGGCAGTATGGTACTGCTGTGCCGCTGAACCTCTGCGAGGTGTCTGTCACCGTTGACAATTCCGTCAAAATGCACGCCATAGTGCTGGAACAGTCGGCGGATGTATTTCTCGGATCGGAAGGAGGAGGTGTAGACCCATACATCATAACCGAGTGACTGCAGCCGGTGAATCAGTTCTGGTGTCCCAAGACGCAGCCGCTCCTGATAGATCCGGTTGAACGGAAATCGTGGCGGGGGTTCGGTCTTGTGTGTCTTCGGTGAAACGAAGAGGACTTCATCCAGGTCGAACGAGACCCGCATCTTTCTGACATTGCTTTGCTTACTCATGCTGTTTCAGCGCTCCGACGATATCCATGATCTCCTGAGACCAGGAGGCGGGGGTGCCACTGAGATGAAACTCCTGATAGTCTTTGGTTGTGCTGCCCACGACGGTCACGGTATCTCTGTCGATATGGATCGTCTGCTGATATCGCCCGCGGAGAAGCTTTTCGGATTTCCCGCTGTTTTTCCGGGACATACCGGTGACAATCCCGGTCACATAGGTATGATAGGCCCTGAAATAGTGCTGAAGATAGTCCATGGATGCATACCTGGATGTATAGACCCAGACATCGTAGCCATTGCGCTTGAGGAAACGGAACAGTGCGGGAACGCCAAGCCGGAGCGGTTCTTTGAACTGAATGGATGCGGGGAATCGCAGCGGCTTTTCTGCTGTGTTATCGTTGTGTTCGCGGAAAACGACCTCGTCCAGGTCCAGGGTTACGCGCCGGGTGTTGTCTGAACGGCGCAGGGAGGCTTCTATGTCTTCCTGATGGGTCAGATTGACAATCTTTACAGGCAGCTTGTCCAGACCGGCAAACCGGCCCGCAGCCCAGCGGTGGTAACCGTTGAGGATGATATACCCGTCGGGACGGATCCGCTCAATAATCAGCGCATCATCGTCCTCGTGATAGACCATGGAGGAACTGATACGGGCATTTCCGGCTGTACGGAACTGGTTTGTGTATTTTCTGATGATTTCAAAGCTTGGACCTACGGAAGACTTGCAGAATTCATCCTCCGGGTTGGGATGCAGCTTTTCGCATCGGACATTGCGTACCACAAGGCGCCGCAAAAGACTGGATTTGACGGGTACATACACGGCACCATACCGACTGAGCTCTTCGGTCAGCAGCTGCTGCAGTGTTCCTTGCTGATTCTCAGACATGCAGGTTTCTCCATTTCTTTTATGCAGTTTATCACAGGCGGCATGTTTCGGCAATGTCCTTTCGTACGAAGTCATACACCTGTGTGCTCCGAAACGCCCATAGCGCAATGTCTCAGACAGCCGTCATTTGCATATGAAAGCATGTGGTTTTGTGCAAAAACCACATGCTTTCAAGGCGGCAAAACAGGACTGAAATGGTTATGCTTCTGTTTGTGCCGGAGTCTGCGCCTGCTGTGCCAGCGCAATCAGTTCCTGTTCTGCCTGAATCTCACCGGGGTACGGATAGGTCTCAATGGCCCTGTTGAATGCTTTCAGGGTCTTCTCCGCCTCTGCCGTATCCCTGTGCGCAATCAGTGCACAGGCGTACTCAGTGCGAAGCACGGACGGGTTTGTGCGCATGGCTTTCATGATCTTTTTCTGTTCACGGCTCATCAGGGTATCCAGGGCTTCACTGCGGTTGCGGCCAATCAGCTCCACATAGATCCGGTCACAGACTGTCAGGTTCCTGGCTAGTCCGGCAACACCGCTGTCCAGGCTGAGCATATGCTCCATCAGCCGGTCGGCTTCTTCAAACCTGTGTTCATCCATCAGCCGGTTACAGGCGAGAAGCCCGACCGTTGCCGTGATCCCGTTGCGCATGGCTTCATCGGAAGGCACAGTGAACCACTCCTCCGGCATGTCTTTGAGACGGACACCTTCTGAAATCAGTTCGTTTACCTTCATCTGCGTCCAGAAAGCGCGGACGGATTCCGGATCCCTGGCAAGATCCCGGGCATTGCATCCGTCATTATTCACCGGCCCGATCCGCAGGGGCAGTCCGTTCATGACAGCAAAGGCGAACCCGATCACGGTAAAGAGCAGAAGAATGGTCCGGCTCAGACTGCCAGCGGGACACAGCAGGCTGATGCCAAGAAAGACCACGGCGGAGATTGCGTTGAGGATGGAGCCACCATAATTGTAGAGCTGGACCGGCATGGTACCGTTTGTAAGATCCGGCGGCGCCATAAGACACTGGCCACCGGTTCCGGCAAGATGCAGACGCTTGAACCGGATCCGGTCATCGGACCTGACCCACATGAACTGGAGTATGCGGAAGGAACAGAACCTGTAGCCGGTCATGAGTCCGAAAAGCAGGTGTCCGGCTTCATGGATTACGATCTGTACCAGCATAATGGCATACATGGCAATGAAAAGGAGCAGAAAAGCGAGAATCTGGCTTTTCATGCTCATGCCCTGGGTTTCTGCGCGTTCCAGATACATTACAATCAGGATCCCGCAGAATACACCGATGAGTGCGTAAAAGACGATTGCAAGGCACTGGCCGAGCCGGGCTTTTTTATTCTGATGGTTTTTCATGACAGAACTTCCTTATCTATGTAGTCTGCAGTGCATGCGCCGCAAAACCAGACGGACACAGCCCCTGCCGGTCTGTATGCAAAAAAACATCAGAAAACCGGCGTACATAACCATACCACAGTTGACCGGGGATTGCTATGCTGCATTCGGAACCGGACTTATCAGATGGTGCGCATGGATGACAGAGGACCTGATGTATGCTGGCGGACCAGGCAGTTTTGTGATAGTATCTGTATACAGAACATGGAAAACGCAACAGAAGAGACAGAAAGGAGAAGACGGAGGCTCCGGATGCAGCGGAGTCCCGGAATATGTCATGAATGCGCAGATCGATATCGGCGAAGTCCGTCTTCAGACAGAACGGCTGGTGCTTCGTCCGTGGTGTGAGAATGACCTTGAGGATTTTTACGCGTATGCAAGCGTGGACGGTGTTGGCCAGATGGCTGGCTGGAAACCGCACAGGGACAGGGAAGAAACCCGGAAGGTTCTGACGCGGTTCATAGAAGGACGCAAAACCTTTGCTCTGGAATATCGCGGGAAAGTGATCGGCTCTGTAGGCATCGAAAAGTATCCGGAAGAGCAGTTCCCGGAACTGGCGCCGGAAGCCTGCCGGGCGGTCGGGTTTGTGCTTGCCAGGGAATACTGGGGCATGGGGCTGATGCCGGAAGCGCTGCGGGAGGTATCCCGGTACCTGATGGAACAGGTCGGACTGGATGCCCTGCTCTGCGGGCATTTCCTGTGGAACCGTCAGTCTTTTCGGGTACAGGAAAAATGCGGGTTCATGCATTATGCGTTCATCCGGGTGGAGACAGAGGCGGGAACGGTTGAGGACAGTGAGACCCGAATCCTGACGCGGAAACGGTGGCAATGGGTGAAACTGCATGATGCGGCGGAGAAAGTCCGGCATGCCCGGACGATCTCCCGGTATGTGGAAGCCGGGGGCGTAGCCGCGGCAGTCGAGTCTGCATCCGGGAAGATCTACACAGGTGTCTGTGTGGACACAAGCTCATCCCTGGGCATCTGTGCGGAGCGCAATGCCATCTTCAGCATGCTGACTCAGGGTGAATATGAGATCCGCAGGGTTCTGGCTGTCATGCCGGACGGGAAAACCGGTGCCCCGTGCGGTGCCTGCCGTGAGCTGATGGTGCAGCTGATGCCGGATACATACAGGAAGATTGAAGTCATGCTTGACTATGATCATGGGAAAATAGTGACACTGGGAGAACTGACACCGGAGTGGTGGATCTGAAATGCACCGGAAAGCGGGGTCAGCATGCAAAGGAGTATGAGAAATGACACAGTATGAACGGATGGTCCGCGGACTGATCTATGATCCGGGAGACCCTGAAATCATGCGGGAACAGTCTGCGTTTGTCGAAAGGCAGTGGATGTTCAACCAGCTGAAACCGTATGATATCGCAGAAAAACAGAAGTACATGCAGGAAGTCTTTGCAGAGTGCGGGGAAAACTGTTATATCGAGCTTCCGTTCCGGGCCAACTGGGGTGGACATCATCTGCATCTGGGGTCCGGGGTGTATGCCAATTTCAATCTGACGCTGGTGGACGACGGGCACATTTTTGTCGGGGATCAGGTGATGTTCGGGCCGAATGTTACCATTACCACAGCGAACCATCCGATTGAGCCGGAGCTCCGCGCACGCGGACTGCAGTATAACAAGGATGTCCGGATCGGGAACAATGCATGGATCGGTGCAGGCGCCATTCTTCTTCCGGGTGTGCATATCGGGAAAAACACGGTGATTGGAGCAGGGAGTATTGTGACAAGGGATATTCCGGACAATGTGGTTGCTGTCGGGAACCCGTGCCGTGTCCTGCGCCCGGTCTCGGACCATGACAGGGAGTACTTCTTCCGCCAGGAACGCATTGACTGGGAGAACCTGGCCCCGGGCGGGCATGCGAACTGAACGGAAGCATGAGCCGGGTGTCGGGAGAGGCAGATCAATCCGTGCATGATGGTTGAGGAGGAAATGTATGAAACTGATCCCGGGCAATCGTACATCCAGAAGAATCGTAGCCACCTATCTGCTGGTCAGCCTGGTCCCGCTTTTTTTCCTGAGTACGGCACTGCTGTTGGAAGTGAACCATGCGCGCAGGGTCAGTCTGCTGGATCAGTATGGGAAAAGCCTGGAATCCGCCGGTGCCGGGTTTGACCGGATCATTGACCGGATTGAAGCGATTTCCACGCATTTTTCCACACAGTACAACAATGGTACTCTGGACTCGCCGGAAGCGCTTCAGAGACAGTTCACAGCATACAAGGAGAGCTTCAGTCTGTCAGGGGATCTGTTCTTTTACAGGCGGGGCGAGCAGCGCATCTGGAGCGCTGAGGGGATCCTGGATTATCCGACGTTTGAAAACTCTTACGGTTTTGGCGAAGAACTGAACATGGCCTCATTCTTCAGTCGCCTGAATACGGTGCTTTCTGCAAGCTGTTTTCTGTCCCGCGGATATGATGGTCTGAGTCATTACTTCATATATATGCAGCCGGTGCCGATCCTGAGCAATACACCCCAGGGTGCCCTGATCTATATACTCCCGTCAGAGGACATCCGGACAACCCTTCTGGATGCACTGAATCTTTTTGAGGGATGCCTTTCGGTGTATACGGCAGATCACAGGAATATCTACCTGCTCAATGAACAGTTCCCGGGTTCTGCGGAAACTGTGGCGCAGTCGCTGAACAGACTCCGGGGAACGGAATGGCAGCAGCTCACCTTAGATGCACAGAAGTGCGAGGTCCTCAGATGGGTGAGTGACAAGCGCGGGTATGTGTATGCCGTGGCGATCCCGGAAGACTGGCTGTTTAAGGAGCTGAACCGGAACCTGATGATCTATGGACTGCTGCTGTTCCTGGTTGCGGTGGTTACAACCCTGATTGCGCTTCTTGTTGCAAGGAAACAGTATCAGCCGGTCAGACAACTGGCCCAGTCACTGCATATTGAGGAGAATCCGAAGGATGCTGATAACGGACTGTTTGAGACGATCAATGCCAGTCTGACGGAGATACGCAATGAGAATGAAAAACTCGTACTTCAGATGCACAGTTATACGCGGGAGGCACGGTCACGGTTCCTCACAGACCTGGTGGAAGGTAAGCTGTCACGCCCGGAATCCATCACACTGGCCATGCGCGCTTCCGGGATCGAGTTCACGGCGGCGTATTTCTGCGTTATGGTATTCCATGTGACGGGCATGGGCGGGAAGGAACAGGACGAGGGTCCCGAACCCTATTTTGAGGAAGTGGACTTTCAGGAAGGGAAAGCGTGCTCACTGCCTGTGGATGCGGAAAACCGGCTGGCCCTCCTGGTCAATGCATCGGTCCAGGACCCGGACAGTCTTATGCAGATTGCAGATCAGTTCCGGGCCAGAATCCTGCGTCTTGGGTTTGGTTCGCCGGAAGGCATGGGAATCAGCCGGGTGCGCACGGACATGATGCGTGTGAACCGCCAGTTGTTTGAGGCCTATATTGCGCTGGAGAACCAGACCGGGTTCTACAGTCTTGGCAGCGGGGAAAGCCTCCGGGAAGAACTCCAGGAAAGTCTTCTTTTCAGGCAGAGCCTTCTGTACGGGAATGCACTGTCCGTAAAACGGAACCTGGAGCATATTCTGAACATAGCTGATCGTGAGCACTGGGCACTGGATCACCGCCAGGCTCTGTACTTCCGACTGCTGCACAGCCTTCTGGTTGTCAGTGTGGAACAGAATATTCCCGTGGATGCATCGGAACTCATGCCGCTTGCTTCCGCAGCACACAGGGATTCGTTTGAACAGGCACTGCTCAGGCGAGCGGAAGCGTTGTGCGCAGAGATGGCGGCAAAGAAGGAAAGCAAGGAGCAGGTGCTGAATCAGCAGGTGATTGAGTACATCTATGAACATTTCAGGGAGAACGAGCTGTCCCTGAGCATGGTCGCGGATGCATTCCATCTGTCGGAAAGCAGTCTGCGCAAGGTCATCCATGAAGCGACAGGGACCACATTCAGCAATTATATATCGACACTGCGGATCGCGTATGTAAAAAAGCAACTGGCTGAAACTGAACTACCGGTCAAAATGATAGCAGAAAATGCCGGCTATCTGGACGTGTCCAGTTTTACACGGAAATTCCGTACATCGGAAGGCGTAACACCCGGACAGTACCGTGCGACAATCCGCGGGGAAGACACAACGGAATAGAATGAAAGATGGCAGTCCAGATCACAGGACTGCTATTTTTCAATATGCGAAATCCGTTTTTGAATGTGCAACTTGTTCGATTGGGAAATAGAATTACCATATCTGACGATTGTGCATATGCGCAGAGCGAAATGACATGTTTCCGGAGCCCATGGTTTCTGGTATGTTCAAATCAGCGCTGGATCCCAGCGAACGGAAAACGAATATGGAAGGAGAATGATCATGATCAAGAAACTGTTGTCACTTCTGCTGGTACTGATGCTTGCACTGGGTACACTGGGTGCAGCCTCGGCGGAAGACGGGTATCCCATGGACGGCGACTGGGAACTGACCATCTGGTGTTCCATGCCGGCACTGATCAATCCCTATGTAACCAATGCAGCGGAAACGCCGGCTATCCAGGAACTCAGCCGTGTGACCGGTGTGAAACTGAACTTCATTCATCCCACATCAGGCCAGGAAAAGGAGAACTTTAACCTGCTGGTGGCTGGCGGTGATATCCCGGACATCATGTATATGAGCTCTTATGCGGGCGGGAATACCATGGGTGTTGAGGATGGTGTCTATGCCGACCTGACAGACCTGGTAGAAGAGTATATGCCGCATTACTATCATTACCTGAGCACGGATGACGAATTCCGTAAGCTGTCCACCACGGAGGATGGCCGCGTGATCGCCATTTACAGCTATAAGGATATGGTAGAACCCTTCTGGTGGCGGACCCAGTTCCGGGCTGACCTCCTGGAAGAATTCGGTATGGAAGAACCCTGCACGATCGCTGAATATGAAGCCTTCTTTGAGAAAGTCAAGGAAACGCATCCGGAGATCACGCCCTTTACACTGCCTAATGACGGCCTGAACGGTGCTTTCATGTGCGCATGGAATTTCGGCATCATTCAGTCCTCGAACACGGCCAACTTCTATCTGGATGGCGACAAGGTCCAGAGTGGCTACTATGCACCGGGCATGTATGAATACCTCAAGCTTATGCATGACTGGTATGAAAAGGGATACATCTCCAAGGACTTCATGTCCGAAGACCCGACCACACTGTTCCAGACCGGCAAGGTGGCCTGTGCAACCGGTAACGGGTACGAGATGTTCCCTACATGTAAGGAACTGGGCATCCCGATCACCTGCGGGCCGTATGCGCGTCTGAACAAGGGTGACAAGATTCACACCCTGCGTCATTACTGGCATAATAATGGTACCGAAACCTTTGTCAGCGGCAAGGCAGACAAGGAACGTCTGGCGGCGATCCTCAAGTTCCTGGATTACGGCTATACCGAGGAAGGCATTCTGACCTACAATTTCGGTACGGAAGGCTTTACCTGGAACGAGAAGGATGAGAATGGCTACCCGATCTACAATGATTTCATGCTCAATAATGACAAGTATCCGATCGCGAACGCGGAATG
>ONWQ01000185.1 GCA_900321565.1 uncultured Eubacteriales bacterium | reverse complement strand
CACACCGGACGGGAAGTTCCTGTATGCCGGCAATCGCGGACACGACAGCATCACAGCCTTCGCACTTTCGGACTCCGGGGTACCGGAGCGGATCGGAAGCTATGCCTGTCATGGGAGAACGCCCCGCAACTTTGCTGTTTCATCTGATGGAAAGTATGTTCTGATCGGCAATCAGGACAGTGACACGATTGCTGTATGCAGGGTCCAGGCGGATGGTGCCCTCTGCTGGATCCGGAACCTGGATTTCCCGACACCCGTCTGTATCCGGTTCCTGAAGGATGGCTGGGACAGTGCCTGACTATGGTAATTCCGCCGGTCAGGGCTTACAGGCACGGAAAATTTCCATGCTGTCTGTACTGCCCGTGTACGGCATCCGCATTGCATCCGGTTTCCAGGACCCGCAGGCCAGGCAACAGATCCTGTCTGGCTGGCCTGCGGGTCTTTTGTCTTTGCAGTTCTGCTTCCGGGGCCTGTGCAGGGGCGGGCATAAGGAAGGTCTTGAGATTTCAGGCGGACCGTGAACTAGCCCGGTGCGCAGGCGTTCAGGTATGCCAGGCGATATGACTGGAATTCGGAAATAAAAAAGTGCCGACAAGATATGCCGACACTTTTTTTGACCGGAAAAACGGGTCTGCGAAGGGTAACCTGTGTCTTTGACTCGGGTTACAGTCCCTTTTCACGTACCCAGACAGACATTTCCCCTTCACCGCGATTGGCCCAGGCATAATAGGGAACCCATGTCGCCTGAATCCGGGTATATGAGATGGGAGCTTCCGAGTAGAGTGCTTCCTGGCACGCATCGGATGCACGCCAGGCTGTACCCTGAATGCGCATGATCCCGCCCAGCATATCACTCCATGCTGCGGTCCAGGGCTCCCGGGGGTCTGCGAGAAGGTTCCACAGTGCGGTTCCGTTATCTGCTTCCTCCAGACAATAGACCACCGGACCACGCATCATTGCGATCTTTCCGGCATTCTGACGGACACGCGGGTCTGCACGCACAAAGCGCACACGCATATCCAGATTCAGAACAAGTTCGTCACCGTTCCCGCAGTCAGGCAGAAGCGCATAACCATCTTCTGTGTCAGCTGCCTCGGGAATTCCATTGCGTGTTACGGACCAGGTATCGCACCAGCCGGGAATCCGCAGGGCCAGCGTGAACGGACTTTCTGCCTGGGAAATATGGATGCTGACCTTTCCGTCCCAGGGGTAGTCTGTTGTCACAGCCAGTTTCACATGCTGCCCGGAGGAAAGCGTAAAGCAGCTTTCATTACTCATATACAGGTGCATGTGAATCCGGTCATCTCGCTGAGTATAAACATATTCCGAAATCGAAGCCACCATGCGTGCCAGGTTCGGAGGACAGCAGGCACACTTGAACCATTTCTGGCGCTGTGTTTTGATATGATGATATTTCCAGTCCTTCCTGCAGGCTGCGGGAGTGACTTCCAGAGGATTGACATAAAAGAACTGTTTCCCGTCCAGGGACATTCCGCTGATGGCACCGTTGTACAATATCCGCTCCATGACGTCTGCATACTCGGACCGGTTTTCCAGCAGGAGCATGCGGTAGGCAAAGAAGACCATACCGATGGCAGCACAGGTTTCCCCGTAAATGGTATCATTGGGCAGTTCATAGTCATCCACAAAGGATTCTCCGTAACTGGAGGCGCCGATGGAACCGGTGATATACATCTGCCTGCGTACGATATTCTCGAAGAGCGTCCTGCAGGCCTTCTGCAGGTTCTCGTCGCCGGTCAGACGCGCAATGTCTGCCATGCCGGAATAGAGGTATACAGCACGGACAGCATGCCCCTGTGCCTGTGTCTGCTGCGTGACAGGCATGCCGGCCTGATAATACTGCAGACCGAACGGGCTTTCCCGCCATTTGAATTCGCCGTTTCTTCCGGCAATCTCCTGCTCAAAATAATTGGGCTCCTGACCGCGCTGACGGATGAAATACTCGGCCAGAGTCCGGTACCTGGCTTCCTGTGTGACCTCGCTGAGCTTGACCAGCGCCATTTCAATGATCTCGTGACCGGGGTATCCATGCTTTTTTCCATCCTCGGGTCCGATCTGTGAGGCAATGCAGTCCACATACCGGCAGATGATCTCAAGCAGCTTCCGCTTTCCGGTCACCCGGTAGTATGCTATGGCAGCCTCGATGAAATGTCCGCAGCAGTAGAGCTCGTGCTGATACATCAGGTTGGTGAACCGGTTTTCCAGACCATTGATGATGAAATAGGTATTGAGGTATCCGTCCGGCTGCTGGGCTTTGCCGATCAGGTCAATCAGTTCATCCAGTGTCTGCTCAAGTGCCGGGTCCGGCGCATAAGCCAGGGAAAAAGCCGCGCTTTCAATCCACTTGGCCACATCACTGTCCTGAAAGACGCAGCCATAGAATACGCCTTCCTCAAGCCCTGCGGCGATCCGGAAGTTCCGGATGCTTCCGCTGGGCTCGGTGTCTTCCAGTTCATCATTGAGAGCTTTCCACTGATAGGGGATCATTTCTCTGCGTACCAGTTCCCTGCGGTGTGCCCAGAACTGGTCTGAGATGGTTACCTGCCCGAAGGGCAGAGCCTTGTTTTCGTGCATGAAAATCACTCCTCGTTCAGATCTCAGAGCTGAGGTGCAAGTGTTTCCCAGATCAGGCTCAGAATGCCCTGTGCATTCTGCGTTTCCATGGACTGTACGGCAATCACGGCATGTTCACGCTCCATGACAATAATGAACTGTCCATGCATGCCGGAGGCACGATAGCTGTCCACCCAGGCACAGCGCCAGAACTGGTACCCATATCCCAGTTTCTTGTCCAGATGACAGTCGTCGGTCCGGATGTGTACCTGTTTTGCTTCCCGGATGTATCCGGGGTCCAGGAGCTGCCTGCCACCGACTCT
>ONWQ01000459.1 GCA_900321565.1 uncultured Eubacteriales bacterium | reverse complement strand
CTGACGGTGAAGCCGCTCAGACTCTGGAAGGAAGTCTGAAGCCTGGTGAGACCGTCACGCTGACCAAGTGGGTTGTCTATGCAGACTCGCTTCGCTGTCCGGACCCCCGGCAAGCCGTCATGGAATGTTTCCGGGAAGTCCATACACTGGGAGCAGAGGCTATCATGCACAAGCAGCATGAAAACGCACAGAAGCTGCTGAAGCATACCTTTGCCAGTGTACAGGCACCTGGACATCTGCCGGATGCCTTTGCTTTTGACCAGTGGGAACTTGTTCAGTCCACTGCCCGTGACGGGATTGCCAGTGTTGCTGCCAAAGGCTTGTCCGGTGAGGGGTACGAAGGCCATATCTTCTGGGACAGTGAGATTTATGTATTCCCGTTTTTTCTCTGGACACAGCCGGATCAGGCCCGAAGCATGCTCAGCTGCAGGTTTACCATGCTTCCCCGCGCAAGGCAGATCGCCCGCACGCTCGGCCTGTCCCGCGGTGCACTTTTCCCCTGGCGAACCATGAATGGTGATGAGTGTTCCGCTTTTTTCCCTGCCGGTACCGCTCAGTATCACATCAACGGTGACATCGCCTATGCTGTCATTCAGTACCTGTCCGTTACCGATGACTGGGCATTCATGGCTGAGCAGGGTGCCGAGATCCTCATTGAAACCGCACGCATGTGGCTTGAACTCGGTCACATGGCAGATGACGGATTCCGGATCGACTGTGTCACGGGCCCGGATGAATACACATGCCTGGTAAATAATAACTTCTATACCAATGCTGTGGCACAGTATAACCTGCGCGGTGCCGCTGAAGTCATCCGCGGGCTCCGTGCCCGCGGTCTGGCAGACGCGGTCACAGCACGCACCGGACTTCAGGATGAAGAGATTCTGCAGATGGAGCAGGCAGCCCAGCGCATGTATTTCCCGACTGCACCAGAGCTTGGGATATCTCCGCAGGATGATTCTTTCCTTCAGAAGAAAGACCTGGACTGGAAATCCTTCCCCAAATCAGATTTCCCTCTGCTGCTGCATTATCATCCATTGTTCCTGTACCGGCACAAGGTCTGCAAGCAGGCTGATACCATCCTGGCACATCTGATGTTCCCCGAAACAACCGACATGGAAACAGCCAGGCGCAGTTTTGCGTACTATGACAGTATCACAACGCATGATTCTTCGCTTTCTGAGTGCGTGTATGCCATGCAGGCTGCCCGTCTCGGTGACCTGGCACGTGGAGCGCACGGTTTCGAACAGACCGCACTTCTGGATATTGATGACTCCCACGGGAATACCAAAGACGGACTGCACACAGCCAGCCTTGGCGGTGCATACCTTACTGTCCTGCGTGGGTTTGCCGGAATCCGCAGCGAGCACGGTGAACTCTCTGCAGATCCGGTACTGCCTGATGACTGGGAAGGCTACCGCCTGCCCTTCCGTTTCCACGGCAGAGAACTGCTGCTTACGTGCTCACGTGAGCATGGCGCTCAGCTCATGCTGCAGTCAGGGGAACCCCTGGATGTCAGGTTCTGTGGTTCACACATCACACTGACCCAAACAATGTGAAAGGATGACTGAAATGAATCAGGAAAAGCATGTCTGGTGGAAAGAATCTGTTGTTTACCAGATCTACCCGCGTTCCTTTGCCGACAGCAACGGCGATGGCATCGGCGATCTTAACGGCATCACCGCCCACCTGGATTATCTGAAAACACTCGGCGTGGACGTGCTCTGGCTCAGTCCGGTCTACGCCAGCCCCAATGATGATAACGGGTATGATATTTCTGATTACAGGGCTATCATGAAAGATTTCGGAACCATGGATGATTTTGACCGGATGCTTGAAGGGATCCACGCCCGGGGTATGAAACTGGTCATGGACCTGGTTGTCAACCATTCCAGTGATGAGCATGCCTGGTTCGTTGAAAGCCGTAAAAGCAAGGATAATCCTTACCGCGATTACTATATCTGGCAGGACGGTAAAGAAAGCGGACCGCCCAATAACTGGGGTTCCTGCTTTTCCGGTTCTGCATGGGAAAAAGATGAAGCCAGCGGGCAATATTACCTGCACCTGTTTTCACGGAAACAGCCGGATCTGAACTGGGCAAACCCTGTTGTACGCCAGGAAGTCTTTGATATGATGGACTGGTGGTGCCGGAAAGGGATCGATGGTTTCCGGATGGATGTCATTGCCATGATCGGCAAGGAAAACTACCTGGACGGCGTGCAGAAGAATGGTGCGCCTTACGGCAGTTTTGGTGCAAGCTGTACACATACCGAAACCACGCACCGGTATATCCGGGAAATGCGTGAAAAAGTCCTCAGCAAGTATGACCTGCTCACTGTCGGGGAAACCGGCGGCACACCGGAACAGGCCTGCCGGTATGCGGATGACCATGAAACTGAGCTGAACATGGTTTTCTCCTTCGAGCATACTGAGCTCGGCAGGGATCCCGTTCTCGGAAAATGGTCAGACCATAAAGTCCAGCTTCCGGAGCTCCGGGAAGTCATGAACCGCTGGGAACTGGAACTGCAGGGCAAGGCCTGGAACAGCCTGCACCTGTCCAATCATGACCAGCCCAGGTCCGTCAGCCGTTTCGGGAACGACAGCCCGCTGTATCGGGTACGCAGTGCAAAAATGCTGGGCACGCTCCTGCACATGATGCGGGGAACACCCTATGTGTATCAGGGTGAAGAGCTCGGTATGTGTAATCCATACTTCTCCCATCTGGAACAGTACCGGGACATCGAAGCACTGAATGCGTGGAAACAATGGGTGGATACCGGAATCGTGGACGCGCAGGACATGATGCGTTATATGCAGAAGATGTGCCGGGATAACGGCAGAACACCCATGCAGTGGAACCGCAGTGCAAACGCCGGGTTCACCACCGGTACGCCCTGGATTGAAGTAAACCAGAACTATCTGAAAATCAATGCGGAGGATGAACTGAACGATCCTGACAGTGTATTCCATTATTACCGCCGTCTGATCGAGCTCCGGCATACAGTTCCGGTGATCGTCTATGGTGATTTCGTTCCGCTCCTGGAACAGGATCCCTGTGTGTATGCATACAGCCGGAACCTGGACGACAAATCCCTTCTGGTTGCCTGCAACTATACTGAGAACAAAGCTCCGTGCACGCTCTTTGATGGTCTGGAGGGCACAGAACTGATCTCCAATTATCCGACACATCAGCAGGGTCTGCTCCAGCCCTATGAAGCGCGCGTCTGTCTGATCACTACCTGACAGACAGAAACGGCACCTGATGCAATCCTTGCATCAGGTGCCGTTTTCTGTCGGGCATGTCTGCATATTCTGTTTTCACTCTTGCATCATGCCTGCCATGAGTATCCCGGCTTCCGGTCTTCTCACAGTCCGGCTTCCTCGGCAGGCAGCGCCTTCCGGAATTGATAAGTCGTCTGTCCATGGACGAGAATCAGGCTTTCCTCCTCAGGTATGACTTCCCATCGCGTACCATTCTCTGCGATCCATACACCCTGATAGGGCAGTTCAGGAACCAGAACAATCTCGTTCCACTTGCTGTTTACTGCAATACCCAGGGTTGCCTGTTCATCATTGATCATCAGGATACAGTCCAGTGTCTGCAGGCTGTCAGCCGTCACACGGTTCCCGTTCTGCACATAGGTATCTGCACACCAGATTCCCTGGGCCGATATCCAGGACGAACCATCCTCAACCTTCCAGGGCAGCATTTCAGGCGTGGTCCATGTCAGTACATCCTGGACAGAAGCGGACTTTTCCAGGACCAGGGTTATGCCACTGCTGCCTTCTGTCCACTGCAAAATACCATTCTCTGCCTTCAGTGTGTCTGTGCTTTCGCCCCGCAGCAGCCGGTCGGCCTCAAGCCTGTATTCCCGGATCGCCTGCCCGTCACGGATCTCAGCCGCTGTTCCATCCTCACGGATCCACAGCTTCCAGTCCGGTGCTGTCAGTGGCAGGCTCATGTTTACAGCCGGATCGTCCAGCCTCCGGACCGTCCAGAAGCCGGCCATTGCCTGTGAGGCACTGGCTTCTGCCGGACAGCAGGCGATTCGCACAAACCGGGTCATATGTGTATTCCATACCAGTTCAAGAGCATTCCCGTCATCCATGAGGTGCATGACGGTCTGTGTGTCCTGAGCATCCCTGAGAATCCCTTCCAGTCCTGTCTGGGACCAGGTGCATACCGCAGTATCCGCACCGGTAACCTGTCCGCTTCCATCCGGAAGCAGCCACAGACGCGTCCCGGTTTCTTCGTCTTCCCATCCGCCCAGCACGGACGGTTCACAGCACCGGAAATTCCAGTTCATGCCCTGCGTTTCCAGTACCAGCAGCTGTCCATCGAACCCTGCTGAAAACACAAGGTCCTGCACCTGCACTGTCGCCTGTTCTGCATTCCACTGCACTGGCAGGCAGCCGTCATCATCCATCCAGATGCCATCCCCGGTTTCACTCAGGTACAGCCATGCGCCGGACAGTGTTGACGTGTCAAACCGGGCATCCCCTGCCTGCATGGTTTCTGCCACAAACATCCCTGTCTGCACAGTCTCAGCACACGCAAAGGATGTCAGGCTCATCAGGGCCAGAAGAATCCAGATCCAGTATTTTCCTGTATTTATTCTCACTGTTGTGCCCCTTCTGCCGGTACTGACCGGTTAAAATGAAACAGCATGCCGTTGACTTCCCGTGTCATACTTCCGTCTTTCCGGAGCGTATATACCGGGCTGTCAGATGCATCGTACGTCACAATGGCCAGGCTCCCGTCCCTGAGCTCACTTTCCAGCACAATCGACTCAGTGAGCTCCGGCAAATGCAGCTCTGCTTTTCCGGAAGCGAACCGGACTGAAATGGTCATGTTTTCAGCATCCAGTGAAATCCGGAATCCACTGACCAGCACATAGTCTGCAGTCCAGAGCCCGTCAAACTCCGACATGTCCGATGCAGCAACCGTATCGGGCAATGCATACACGTCCCGGACCAGGACTTCAAGATCAGTCCGATGCTCAAGAATCAGAAAATCGTCGCTCTCACGCAGTGTATAGGTTTCCGTACCCAGCCGGAAACCTGTACCGGTTTCCTGGTTCTCCAGCCTGCCTGCTTCCGTCTGCCCGTCCCGCGTCAGAGTGACCGTTCCGTCAGGCGCAATCTCCAGAATGACAGGCGACTCGCCAGTCAGTGTTTTCCATGTGCCCTCCCACGAACTCGCTGTTTCTGCCACGACCGGTATATACAGCATCAGGGCTGCCCAGACCAGTATGAACAGTCTGCGCATGCACTCACCTCTCTTCGCGACTCTCCAGGGCATGGATTGCCCGCATCTCTGCCTTTGCATCTGCTGAACGAAAGAGACCTGTACCCATGACGGCAACGTTCAGCCCGGCATCCACCAGCTGCTGCAGGTTACTCATCCGGATCCCGCCATCTGCTTCAATCAGACCAGGGTACCCGCTCCGGGCCAGTCTGCGTATCTTTTCAAGCATTTCAAAACGGAATGGCTGCCCGCCAAAGCCCGGCTCCACAGTCATGATCAGGACCATGTCTGTCAGTCCCAGCAGATGTTCGATCGCCTCTACTGAAGTCGCCGGTTTCAATGAAAGGCCGGCCCTTGCACCAAGGGCATGGATTTCCCGGAGAACATCATCCACCGGATCCGCTATTTCGCTGTGTACCGTTACATTCCATGCATAAGGTGCAAAGACTTCCAGGTATCTCTGCGGATGCTCCAGCATCAGATGAACGTCCAGCCTGAGTTCAGGGAATGCCTGATGCAGCTGCTGAACAATCCCGGGGCCAAATGACAGGTTCGGAACAAAGTGTCCGTCCATTACATCCACATGGATCATGTCGCAACCCGCATCCATCATCCGCTTCACTTCACTGCCCAGCTGCAGCAGATCCGCTGCAAGTATCGAAGGCGCAATCTTCAGCATAGGTGTTTCCTTTCGCTTGATCTGTATATCACAGATACTACTGATAGCGTTCTTTCCAGTTTGTCCGGACATCGGCCAGAATCCGGCGGTAGCGCTGTACGCGTGCCTCCGGAATGGCACCCCGGAGTACGGCGTCAGTCACTGCACACCCCGGCTCACGGTCATGATAGCATGGCTGGAACCGGCACTGGCCTTCCATGGGTTCAAACTCAGGATAGGTTTCCTTAAGCAATACCGGATCCATCACTTCTTCCATTTCCAGAAGACTGAACCCGGCTGTGTCCAATACCCGGATGTCTTCCACCACAAACATTTCCGCCCTGCGTGTTGTATTCTTACCACGCTGGATTTTCTCAGAAATCTGCCCGGTCTCTTCCTGCAGTCCGAACAGGCGGTTGAGCAGTGTACTCTTCCCGACGCCGGACTGCCCGGCGAGACAGTTCAGCTCGCCACGCATGACACTTTTCACTTCATCGCAGCCCTCACCGGTCATGGATGAAACCGGAAGCACACGGCAGTCAGCCTGTGCATACTCTTCCCGCATGCGCAGGGCCAGTTCAGTATCCAGGTCACACTTGGATATCACCAGTGCGCAGCGTATTCCCTGTTTCCGTGCCTGGATCATCAGCCGGTCCACCAGCAGCAGATCCGGTGATGGGACCGGGGCGATCACAATCAGCAGCTGTGTAATATTCGCAGCCGGCGGACGAATGCACACACTCGTCCGCGGGCAGATCTCCTCCAGCCAGCCATCCTCTTCGCCCTGGCCCGGAAGAAACAGGACCTCATCCCCTACAAGCGGGGATATGGACTGGCGCCTGAATTTCTTCTTGGCCCTGACTGTATAGACGTTCCCGTCTGAACGGGAAAGGATGGAATAAAAACTGCCGATCCCCCGCAGGATGGTCCCGTGCTGTGCAGCCACCAGGCTCGCTGTTTCCCGTTCTTCGGGCCTGTTCACTCCATTACAACCTCCTGTTGATAGGCGAAACGATCATTACAGTATACGCGGTAATAATAGTGCCCGCTCTCCTGGGCCACCAATGTTGCCACCGGGTGTCTTGTCGTGTTCGCGGGGTACTCAGCCTGATACACGGTATATTCCGTATCATTGCTCACAAGCGTCACGCGCACACTGGTCAGACTGGTAGATTCCGGGAGGTCCAGTGTTACTTCCGCCGAGTATGTCATGGACGGCACCTGATAGACAGCCAGCATAATCGGTGTTCCTTCGATTACCTGGGTTTCAGGATCAATCGACTGTGAGGCGATCGTATCATGCCTGTCCGGATCATCAATCACGATAAAATTCATGGCAGAAGACAGGGTCAGACCAGCATCCAGAATCATATCCTGTGCTTCCGGCAGGGTCATTCCCTTCATGTCCGGCACAATCGCCAGACCACCTGAGAGCGTCACCTGAATGATGTCCCCGCTCTGACAATTGGTGCCTTCCGTCGGCGCCTGGGAAATAATCAGTCCGGCCTGCATGTCACTGGTTACCACACGTTCAACGACCGTAAGCGTCAGCCCCTGTGCGGATGCCATGGCAATCGCGTCCGTCAGTGTAGAGCCGACCAGTCTGGGAACACTCATGCTTGCAGGCCCCAGGGATACCGTCAGAGCCACCGTATCCCCACGACCAAGCCGTGTGCTCACAGATGGCGACTGGAGCATCACCAGCCCTGCTTCAATGGTCGGGTGATTGTTTTCCACAATCTTGGTCTTAAGGCCCCTGACCTCTGCAGCATGCTCTGCTTCATCCACGGTCATGCCATAGAAGTCCGGAACTTCCACGGTATTATTCGAATTCTTGATCCAGAGGTATGCACCCCAGCCAAGTGCGGCCAGGACCAGAAGGATCAGTACAATGGCAATCGCCCGGGTCACACGGCCCTGCTTGCGGCGCGTGCGCTCACGCTTCTGTTTGCGTTCACCCGGATTGTTCACAGCCGGCTGCTGTGTGTTCTCCGCGGACTTGGCTGAAGCAACCGGCACGCTCTGAAGTACGCCTGTGTTCATCATCGGCATCATGGAAGCGGTTCTGCCTTCCAGTGCCAGACGCAGGTCCATGGCCATATCCCGTGCTGACTGGTACCTGTACTTCGGATTCTTGGACATGGCTTTCATACACACTGCACAGATTGCCGGTGGTACATCCGGTACAATGCTCTCAATGGGCGTGGGCCGGGCATGAATATGCTGCATGGCAATCGCGACCTGATTATCCCCGTCAAAGGGAATCCGTCCGGTCAGCATTTCATAAAGCACAACGCCTACCGAATAGATATCGCTCCTGGCATCCGCAGCCTGGCCGGAAGCCTGTTCCGGACTGAAGTACTGTACCGAACCCATGACAATATCACCATGTGTGATCGTGGATGTATTCGCCATGCGTGCGATCCCGAAGTCAGCTACCTTGATATGTCCGTCTGCATTCACCAGTATGTTCTGTGGTTTGACATCCCTGTGAATGATCCCGTTTTCATGCGCATGCTGCAGTGCGGACAGAATCCGGATCGTGATCTGTGCCGCAGTCTGCGGCAGAATTCTTCCGCGTTCATGGATCACCTGCTTGAGCGTCTTGCCCTGGACATATTCCATGACCAGGTAACGGTTTTCACCGTCCATACCAACATCCAGCAGGTTCACAATATTATGATGCGTCATTTTGGAAGCAGCTTCTGCTTCCCGCTGAAACCGGCTCACATAATCCGCATCCTGGGAAAACTCGGGGCGCAGTACTTTGATGGCAACATGATGCCCTGTCCGGGTATCGTATGCCCGGTACACTATAGCCATACCGCCCATGCCGATCTGGTCAATCAGCTGATAGCGGTCGGCAAGCACCTTTTCGCTCATGCCAGTCCCTCCACATCCCGAAGAAGTACCAGCGAAATATTATCCGGACCGCCCGCCTCCAGAGCCAGGCGGATCAGGGTGTCCGATGCCTCTTCGAGCGAATCCTGCATCATCTGTTCCCGGATCCGGTCCTCACTGACCTGTCCATACAGCCCGTCAGAGCACAGCAGCCAGACATCCCCTGGCTTGCGCGCCTCACACAGACCGTCCACTTCCACTTCACGTTCCGTACCCACTGCGCGGGTAATCACATTCCGCATCGGGTGATTATTCGCCTGTTCCCTGGTCAGAATGCCTGCCCGGACCATTTCCATGACCATGGAATGATCGTCCGTTACCTGACGAAGCACACCCTCCCGCAGAAGGTACAGTCTGCTGTCCCCGACGTGCGCAATGTTTATCGTATCCTCACCGACCCAGACACAGGTCAGGGTTGTTCCCATGCCGGCCAGTTCCTTATTATCTTCAGACTCGACATGAATCCGGCGGTTCACAATCCGAACTGCATTGATCAGTGATTCAATATCCGTATCCCGGTCCCTGAGAAGTCGGATCAGGCCGTCCCGGCACATGGCTGATGCGGTTTCACCACCACGGTGACCACCCATGCCATCGGCAACACCCCACAACGGCGGTGCTTCCAGAATCGCATCCTGATTCGTTTTACGGATGCAGCCAATATGCGTCCGGCTGATCGCTTCCATCCCCGCACCCTGGGTCCGATTGCCTGTTGCTGCTTCCATGCACCGTTCCTCCTGAAGTCCCTGTTGCGTGTCTTCCACGGCGTCCGCTGTCCCGGCCTCGGGTTCACTGAACAGATCAAAAGTGTCCATATGCTGCCGGATCTCCCGTGATATGTGAAATCTGTGCTTTTTCATGTTCTCTCCGATCCGGATTCCTGCACTGCCTCATCATGCAAAACACTGCGGCGCAGCTGACCGCATGCGCCCGCGATATCATCACCCATT
Source organism: uncultured Eubacteriales bacterium (assembly GCA_900321565.1). Lineage (GTDB taxonomy): Bacteria > Bacillota > Clostridia > Christensenellales > Aristaeellaceae > UBA2943. Next base: position 4,247 of record ONWQ01000459.1, on the reverse strand, counting down.
TCCCTGCGCCGGGTAGCAGAGACATGACACTGTTCCAGCTCGTGCAGGAAATTCTGGACTTCCCGTTCTGTCACACCGTTCAGTTTCCGCTCCCTGACCGTATTAAGGGGGATCAGATTCACATGACACTGCAGTCCTCTGAGATGACCCGCAAGCTCCCGAGCCTGTGCCGGTAATGCATTGACGCCGCCGATCAGAGCATATTCAAAGATGACACGCCTGCCGGTTTTCTCCACGTAATACCTGCATGCCTTCAGAATTTCATCCATGGAGTACCGCTGTGCAATCGGCATGGTCTGCCTGCGGATTGTGTCATTCGGCGCATGCAGGCTTACACACAGTGTGACCGGGAGATCCTCGTCCGCCAGACGGTACATCTGAGGGACAAGTCCGCATGTGGAAAGCGATACATTGCGCAATGACAGACAGATTCCGTCCGGTTCCCTGAGCAGACGGAAAAAGCGTGTCACTTCCTCATAATTATCCAACGGTTCACCCGAACCCATTAATACCACATTATGCACCCGTGTATCCGCACCCAGAAACCGGTTCGCACACAGAATCTCGCCCAGCATTTCGCCGGCAGTCAGATTCCGGATACAGCCTTCCAGTGTGGATGCGCAGAATGTACAGCCCATACGGCATCCGACCTGAGTGGAAATACATAAAGTTACACCGTGGTGATAGTGCATCAGCACACCTTCCACACAGTTCCCGTCCTCAAGCCCGAAAAGGAACTTGACTGTATCATCCACTGATGATTTCCGGGACTGCAGGATCCTCACCGGCTGCGCAACCGCTTTCTGCTTCAGGGCTTCGCGCATGCCTGCGGGCAGGTTGGTCATTTCATCCCAGTCTGCACCTCTGTGAATCCACTGAAAGATCTGTCCGCCCCGGAAAGCAGGAAACCCTTCCTGCCTGCACCATTCGCGGACCTCGGACTCATAAAGGCGGCTCAGTTCTGTCATATACGACTCCTTCGCATGCGGCAGATATAGAATCCGCCGTCTGCATCCACACCGGGCATCAGCTGCACACCCAGTTTCCGTTTGGCCCGGATTGCTTCCGGGATCGTATCCGGCAGGTCTTCCGCTGCAAACTCGGGATGTGCCTTCAGGAAGGCTTCTACCTGCCGCTCGTTCTCATCCGCGAGCACAGAGCATGTGGAATACACCAGAATCCCGCCTTTTTTCACCAGCGGCGCCACCGCTTCCAGAATCCGCTGCTGCAGCGCAATCATGGTCTCCACACTGTCCTCCTGCAGGCGGTACCGGCTGTCCGGTTTCTCATGCATTTCGCCGGTCCCACTGCACGGTGCATCCAGAAGCACGGCATCCATTGTGCCGAAAAGATCCGGCTTGGGTACAGATGCATCCCGCGTCACAGGCCGGATATTCTCAAGACCCAGGCGCTTCATCTGCGCTTCAATCAGTCTGGTCCTGTGCTCATGCACTTCCCAGGCATAGACGCGCCCTGTACCGTCCATCATTTCCGCAAGGTAGCAGCTTTTCCCGCCGGGTGCGGCGCACGCATCCACCACATTCCATCCGCGCTTCGGTGCCACTGCAAGACAGGCCATCTGTGACTGCTCGGACTGAATGGAGAAGTTTCCCTGCACAAAATCACGGTCATCACCCAGATTGGCCATGTTCCGGATCTTGAACGCATGCTGGATCATGCCATGACCGGTTTCCCAGACCTTACCCTCCAGCAGTTTTTCAAACTGCGCATCATCCATCTTCATCAGGTTCGGACGAATCGTGACTGCCATATCCCGTCCGGAAACCGACATAAGCTTTTCAGCGGCTTCCTCACCATAGTCAGCCACAAGACGTCTGACCAGGAATTCAGGAACCGAGTGCATGATGGACAGATATTTCATCGGCTCAGCCGTCCGGTCCGGGAACACCAGTTCTTCCCGTTTACGAATCAGATTCCGGAGAATTCCGTTACAGACACCGGCAAGCCCTTCCATCCCCAGTTCCTTGCACAGCTTTACGGATGTGTCCGTTGCCGCCATGTCCGGAATCCGGTCTTCCAGCAGAAGCTGGCACGCACCCAGGCGCAGGATGTTCCGGAGCTTGATATCCGTATCTTCCCTGGCCATGACCTGAGACAGGACCCAGTCCAGGTACATCAGGTGGTCAATCGTATCATAGGCAAGGCGTGCAGCCAGTCTCCGGTCCTGAGGTGTCAGGCCGGCTTTCGTCAGTTCCCTGTCCAGGACCATGCTCGCCCACGCCTGGTTCTCCGTTACCGCACGCACCACATTCAGTGCCACCCGGCGCGGGTCCAGACCATCCCGGACCGGTGCCGGCCTGCGCGGCGCAGAAAAGCGGGACTCAGACCGTTCCCCGTTCCGCCTGACAGACTGGAATCCACGTCCGCCGCGTGCATTGCCGGCAAAAGAGCCCTCCCGCTTTTCCACAGAGCGGTTTCTGTCCGTACGCGGGAACGTGCTGTGTTCGCTGTGCTCCCGGTCCATATCCCGGGCCTGCCCTGTACGCATGCCACTCCGGCCTGCCGGTCCCCTGCCGTTACCTGCTGGCCTGCCATACCCACGGTCCGGTCGGGTATCCGTTCTCCGGTCGCCCCGATACCCGCGGTTCTTCATCTGTCTGCCTGAATCCTTCTGCGGATGCTGTTCACTCATGTTCTTCTCCCCATATACTTCCTGTTTCCACATGATGCCCGCGCAGCCAGTCTTCCGCCCGCATGGCTTTCCCGCCAGGGGACTGGATCTCCAGAAGCCGCACAGCCCCCTGTGCACAGGCAACAATCAGGCCATGTCCCGGGTCTGCCGCAAGGACTTCACCAGGCTGTCCACTGCCCTCTGCAAGCTGTGCCCTGAGAATCTTCAGCCGTCCGCCATCCAGAGCAACTGAACAGCACGGCCACGGATTCAGCGCATGAATCCGGTTTCTGACACGTACGTTGCTCTCCGCAAACGACAACAGTCCCATTTCCTTGGTCAGCATGGGATCATAGCTCATGTCCGCCTCATTCTGCGGCGTCCTCGGGCAGTCTCCCTTTTCCATCGCCTGTATGGTCCGGATCAGCAGTTCCGCACCTGTCTGACTGAGTATTTCCGTCCACTCACCACATGTACGGGCAGGGTCCAGCGGCATGCTGGCACTCATGAGCATGTCCCCTGTGTCAATGCCCCGCTCGGTCACCATGGTTGTCACACCAATCTGTGTATCCCCTTCCAGGATCGCCCAGGCAATCGGGGCAGACCCGCGATGCTTCGGCAGAAGAGATGCATGTACATTGACTGTGCCAAGGCGTGGAATATCCAGGATCGCCTGTGAAAGAATCTGACCGAATGCGGCTGTCACGCACAGGTCCGGTGCCAGCTCGCGGAGTGTGTCCACACTCTCCAGCCGGATCTTCACCGGCTGAAAAACCGGGATTCCTTTTTCCAGGGCAAACTGTTTTACCGGGGACATCCGGATCCTGTTTCCACGTCCACTCGGCCGGTCTGGCTGAGTAAAGACACCGACAATCTCATACCCGGCATCACTCAGCGCTTTGAGTGACGGTACAGCAAATTCCGGGGTACCCATAAATACGATTCTCAAGCCTTTTCCTCCGCAGCGGCTGCTTCCTGTTCACGGGCTTCCGCTTCCAGTTCCTCCCGGGTCAATTCCCGGTCCATAATATCCGTATACAGCTGTCCGTCCAGGTGTGCCAGCTCATGACAGACAGCACGTGCAAAAAGTTCTTCCGCTTCCAGTTCAAACCATGCGCCGTTCCGGTCCTGCGCACGCACCTTGACACGCATGGGCCGGGTTACAATCCCGGCACGTCCCGGAACGCTCAGACAGCCCTCACGTCCGGTCTGGGTTTCTTCGCTTGCAGAGAGAATCACCGGATTGACCAGTTCCACCAGTCCATCCCCGACATCAATCACCACAACCCGGCGGAGAATCCCGACCTGCGGTGCCGCCAGGCCCACACCATCTGCATCATACATGGTATCGGCCATATCCCGGAGCAGAAGATGAAGCCGCAGGTTAAACTTGTCCACAGGTTTGCATATCTTACGCAGTGCCGGATCCCCGTCCGTAAGGATTTTACGCTTAGCCACTTGTTTTCCTCCCAGATTACATCATCGTTGATGGGTTATACTCAAAATACACATCCAGTCCCGGTGCTTCCTCACGTGCCATGGCCGAAAAGGCCGCAGCCATCTCTGCTGTCTGTGGCCGGATCCGGAGCTTCATCAGCACCTGCCAGCGCACTTT
>ONWQ01000315.1 GCA_900321565.1 uncultured Eubacteriales bacterium | reverse complement strand
TGGATCCGCTGCTATCATAATTTACCCCCAAATAGTCACTTTTTGAGCCGGATTATGTCAGCTGTTCATTCGCCCAAGTGAAGAAAGAAGGAAACAGTTGCTGATAGAAATGCCATAAAACTGACCCTGAGACAAGCCTGAAGGCGTCAATATATCGCTTGAGAGATTCCTTCTGTTCCGTGGTACAATTACAAAAAGCAAAATCACGAACCTTGAGGTACTCTGAGCTATAGATGTTATAGGCACTTAAAACGGCAGAATCCTCGGGTTTTTCATCAACTTCATACGCTTTATCCTCAAAGTCATTTTTATCAATCGAATATGCTTTCTTTTTTTGCTCGGAATAGACTCCAAATATAGTGATTGGCTTTGAGAACTGGGTTTCATCTTCGTTGCATGCATAGATAAAATAGTTATCGATCAAACCTGTTTCATCCCGTGTCATGACAGGTTCGGAGCAGTTTAACCCTTCTCGAATCAGCTCTTTACACTCGGTTTGAAAAATAATTGACTTAACTTCCTTTAAACTCTGCATCTCATCACCTATCGAATGTGAGTGTTAGTTACATTCATGTCATTTCCGGTAAGGGCTTCTTGAACCACAAACGCAGGATAGTAAGCTGTACCTCGATTTGAGTCGCAGATATAGAAGCCCGCCACATCGCCGTATCTATTCTTCTTGACACTTGTTACTGTGACTGCATGGAAGTCATTCTTTGCAGGCCCTTTGTTATAAAGCGTGTTCGCATGAACAGATATAATCACACCGCGTCCGTCGGCAACATGGTTTGCAATTTCGTTGATGGATTCGATAGTTGCTGTCCCATTATCCATATGGATTGGATAGGCTGAACTGGGTATTCCAAAATGCTCCAGGATTTTCTGGCGTTCGGCGGGACTCGTTCCCCCGTTGGCAGGGAAATTGAACAATGTCTTGGTGCAAAGATCAGCTTTTGTGGCATAGTCTATAATGTCTTTTTCCCCAAGATTCACGCCAGAGAGCCGCAATACGTTTGCACACGAACACAACCCGCATGTTCCTTGGAAATTTTTATAGGCGCTTCCTTGATCTGCGTAAAGGTACTGTGCCATTTCCTCAGGAGAGTCATAGGTCATCGTTCCATCGGAATTTTGGGAGTATGAATACTGCGTTTGCGCAAGTGACCTTGGTTCAGACAAGGTTGGTTTCATTTCGGAATTAATTGCACTTGCTGTAGGATCCAAGGAAATAGCGGTATTATCGGAGCCTGTCGCCGTTGCAACGCTAGTCGTAGTAGCGCCTCCGAAAGCAACGGCATCGGTCGGTTTCCCGAACGACTATAATATGTTGCATCGATAACTTCTTGATATCCGTCAGCAATATCATTGAGTTTTTCCGAAATCTCATCTGCGGGTTCGACGCTCTCAAGCACAGCGCCTTTAATGCTCTCAAGCGCGGCCTTAATTTTATCAGCATGCGGACCTATGCGCTGTGAATTTTCACTCACAATGCCTGCCATTTGGGTTGTCGCATTCTTTATTTCAGCCACGGCCTCGGTTATCTTTGCCGAATAAGATTGTAAAGCTTTAACCGATTCTGGATTAACTGAATAGGCCATGATACCTCCATAATAGTGTAACGAGTAAGTACAACAAAAGCAAACCTCAACTAGTACATCATGTCAGTACTCAAGAAATGGGCATCGTCTAATCGTTCTCACAATGTCATCAGGTTTTCCATCTGGATACTTAGCACAACAAGCGATTTCTTGATTGTTGTCATCTTCTTGATTGTACTTGCAAAAATTGCATTGCGTTTTCTTTATTTCTATGTCACCTTTTTGATAGGAGAATCTGTCACTATTCATAAAGCCTCCTAGTTAATGGCATTAACTTCAATCACTCGTCGACCAAAGTCATCTCTATGGGCACCAATGATTTGAAATAACTGCCCTCGATCAATTAGAACCTCTTCTTCATATTTTCCGGCTGCGCTTAATGTTTCAATGTTGGCCGCATTGCTCCCCGCCGGAAGATGAATCTCTAGGAGTAAATCCCCGCTAAAAGCACCACCGCGTGACATACTGGTACTTGCAAATCCCTTATCTACAAAAACATTATTTACTAATTCTTCATCCGAGACAGATGACAATGAACCCAATGTATCGCTACTGCAACCTCGATAAACTGTTATATCGCAGGGGGTATGAGCATTACTCAATGCATCATGTATCAATTCACTACGTTCTTTATTCCCCTCATCGAAAGATTCTTGCTTGCCACGGAGCACTCCATTAATGTTTTTGTAGTAAGATGGCATTTCTTTGGTATAATCATGAATGGCATTCTTTTGCAAAGTGCTTAAGCTCGATATCCAATTACTGGCATATGTTCGCATCTGCTTTTCAGCACTAACGGGAGGAGAAGAGGTGTTTTCTGCAACAGATTTATCGGTAGAAAATGTTGCTCCGGTGTTTCCGCCCTTACTGCCGCCGAGAACGGCGGCGGTAGTCAGTTTCCCGAACTGCTATAATAAGTTGCGTCGATAACGTCCTGGTAGCCGTCTGCAACGTCGTTGAGTTTTTCCGATATTTCATTTGCGGGTTCGATACTTCCGATGACCGCACCCTTGATAGTATCCAATGCGCTCTTGATCTCGCTTGCATGAGGCCCGATCCGCTGGGAATTTTCATCGGCAACACTCGCCATCTGAGTTGTTGCATTCTTTATTTCAGTTACGGCCTCTGTAATTTTAGTCGCATATGCTTGCAACGCAGCGACGGATT
>ONWQ01000240.1 GCA_900321565.1 uncultured Eubacteriales bacterium | reverse complement strand
TGAAGCACGCTGTGTCGCATCCACTATGGAGGCGCACTGGAATCCTGTTCTGTTCGAGGCGGCAGACGGCCGGATTCTTCTGTTCTACAAAGTCGGGTATCCGATCCCGGACTGGCGTACTTACGTGATTGAATCCACAGACCTGGGCAGGACATGGTCAGAACCGCGTGAAATGATTCCCGGGGATGTCAGCGGCGGCCGCGGGCCGGTCAGGAACAAGCCGATCCGCCTGGCCAGCGGGCGTGTGGTAGCACCTGCATCTGTGGAACGCGGACTCTGGCGCTGTTTCATGGATTATTCGGATGATGACTGCCATACCTGGAAACAGTCCAATATGATCGAGGCTGCGGGCACGGCATACCTGGATGAGGGTCTGAAACTGTGGCAGGGAAAGATTTTTGAAGCCATGAAACAGGGAAAACCCTTTGACCGCAGTCAGGTACCGGAAGAGTACGCGCATGGTCGTGGAATCATTCAGCCGACACTGTGGGAAGACGCGGAAGGTGTGCATGCCCTGCTCCGCAGCGGAGAAGGACATATCTATCGCACAGATTCGACGGATCAGGCAGAGACATGGTGTGAGGCGTATCCTATTGACATGCCGAACAATAACAGCGGGATTGACCTGACCCGGCTGGATAACGGGCTGATGCTTCTTGTATACAATCCCATCAACAAGAACTTCGGCCTGCGTTCACCGATCTCCGTGGCAGTGTCCAGGGACGACGGGAAGACCTGGGAAAAGATCTGCAATCTGGAAGCTGAACCCGGTGAATTCTCTTATCCCGCCATTGTATCGGAAGGCAATCATGTGTACATCACATATACGCATAAGCGTGAGAATATCGCATACTGGGAGTTCGACTGGATCGACGACTGATCCCGGACAGAACCGGAACATGAAAGCATGCGCCTGAAAGAACGGGGGCATGCTTTTCATGTGCTGGCTTTCCCGGTTCAATGAAATGATGCGGCACGCGTTGACAGGAACGGGTGGTGCCGATACAATCTAGAGGACATGAAAAAACAGACAGGGCAGGCATCCCTGTTTTGCGGAAACCACAGGATACAGTGCCTGTGCCGGAGGTTTTCTGAACCGGACACAGTGCAGCGAAAGGAGCAGCTTGCATGAAAGACTACAGTTTTGATGCAGAGAAAGTCCGGGACACCATGGTGGAAGCCATCCGGAGTCTTGCCAGGGAGCAGGGGTTTGAGAAAGTGGTTGTCGGGATTTCCGGAGGTAAGGATTCCACGGTTACCGCGGCGCTCTGTGCCAGAGCACTCGGCAGGGAGAATGTATACGGTGTCATGATGCCGGACAGTGTCCAGGCAGACCTGAGTGACAGTGTCCAGGTCTGTGAAAGCCTGGGAATCCGGAAAAAAACGGCCAACATCGGCGCCATGCATGAGGCGCTCCGGGCGATCACGGACCAGACAGGTGAGGCTGCGGAAGGCGATTTCACTGTTCCTGTAAGCCGGGCTAGTGATGTCAATGTGGGTCCGCGCCTTCGCATGACGACGCTTCGCTATATTGCCCAGGCTCTGGGTGCACGTCTGGCCGGGACCGGGAACCTGAGCGAGATCACGGTGGGTTATTGCACCAAGGATGGGGATACGTCCTGCGACTTTTCCGTGCTCGGTGCACTGACCAGTGTGGAAGTGGTTGAAATCGGTCTGACCATGAGCGAGCTTCCCCAGGGACTGGTCCGGAAAACCCCGACGGATGGCCTGACCGGCCGCAGTGATGAGGAAAACCTTGGCCTCAGCTATCAGGATATCCATAAGTACATCCGTCTGGGTACATGCGGAAATCCGGAAACGGATGCAAGGATCCGCCAGAAGGAGAATGCCAATATGCACAAGCGGCGTATGCCCCGGGTTCTGAATCCGTTTTCAGAGGAATAACCGGCACCCTGACGGCAGATCCCAGGTCCCGAATGGAAGCAGCTGAGCTGCCGGGATATAAAACCATACATATCATCAGGCCAAGCCGTTGCGCACATAGTGCCGGCATGGTATACTTTGCCCAGAATGTTCCAACCGATCGGTGGATTTATTTCAAGAACACAACAGAAAGGAAATCACGACAATGTGCATCAAAAAGCGCACCACGGTCCTTCTGACCCTCCTCCTGGTTCTGTGCTGCTATACGGCGATGGCTGCAGACAGTATTGAGTTCCCCAATGCTCCGGTATTCGATTCGGGCTATGTGACGGTCAGCTGGACGGACAGCAAGAATATGGGACCATACAGCCTGGGTTATTTCTGCCTGGACAGCAGCGATATGAATCAGGGATTCTGGGCATGCGGTGACCGGAACAGTTCGACCACCAGTTCCACATCCCTGACCATGATGAGCCTGCTGCCGGGACGGGACTACCTGGTTGTCATCTACGACAAAAATGATGACTATGCGAGCACGGTGGTTTCCGTTCCTGCACCCGAGACCTTCCAGGATGAAAAGCTGAAGGCAAGCGCTGTCAAGGTTTCCCTGGGCCTTCGCTCCGGCGACAGGAGTACGGGAAAAGTCAAAAAGCTGAATCAGTTTTCTGCTTCCGAAATGAATCAGCAGATGGGGAACCAGAGCTTTGGACTGTATTATGAACTCAGACTGCCCAAACTTTCCCATGCCCGGGACTACCTGGTTCAGCTGTCCATTGTGGCACCGAACGGGTATGTGGTGACACTGCATTCAGAGCAGTATACTTTCAGCACGGCTGCCGGGTTTACGCATTATATCAATTTCATTGGCGGAGATTTCTTCCAGAAGCTTTACGATGTGCTGGGCGGTGTTCCAACCGGTGAATATACCGTGGAGACATTCTTCAATGGTATGCTTGCCAACACTCAGACATTCAGGGTAAACTGATCAAGCAGAGGCACGGGCTGTACAGCACCGTGCCTTTTTCCTGAAAACGCATCGGGTGTGCAGAATCTGTCAGAAAAAGAAGTGGCCTGTACTGAGGTCACTTCTTTTTTCAGATGCCTTGCAGAGGATTCCGGGATCTGCAGTGTTGCATGACAGCCGGAGCTCACAGGTCAAGAACGCAGTCGCCGTTTTTTCTGAGTATACGCGCCCGGTGCCCCAGAGGCTCTGTACAGAGCCAGGTTTCTCCGGGCCTGAGTTCCGGGATCGGAATCCGTACATGCCCTGTGTCCAGGATGTACCCGGAAACCGTATAGCATGGCAGGTCCTGCCTGCAGGTAAGGCGCAGGCCCTGATCGTTTTTATCCGCAATGAGCGGGGCATGCTCGGTACAGACGGTGAAAAAGGACGCCTTGGGATTGCCATACAGGTCAGTGGAACCGTGCACACGGCGTTTCTCCCGGCCCTGGCCTTCTTCGCCCATATGCGTGCGGTAATCGTTCAGGCAGAAATAGACTGTTCCGGCAATTGCCGGTATGCCACGGTAGCAGGCGAGCTTTTCCAGGAATATGCTCTTCCGGCGTGCGTCTCCGCCATCAAAGGCGGGCTCACACAGACCGAACTCGGAAGGGATAAAAACCCGGCCCGGGTGGGCATCCAGCAGTGCCTGCCATGCAGTGTCCTGTTCATACCCTGCGTGCCATGTGCCGATGTAGTCATTGATCATAAGCACATCGCCGTCTTCGGTTCCGTCATCGTGTGGCGCACCGAAAGCTGTGTTGGTTACATAATTGACCAGGCGGGTTTCGTCCAGCCGGTGCACGAATGCAACCGCTCTGCGGATGTACTGCCGGACCGACCAGGTCTGAGCGGAAAGTTCATTTCCGGTACCCCAGGCGATAATACTCGGGTGATGCCGGTGTGCAGTTACCATTTCTGTCAGCTGCTGTCGGATGACAGGCCAGAGTGTGTCGGGATCCCCCTCCGGCTGTTTACCCCAGAACGGGATTTCTTCCTGTACCAGCAGACCATGCCGGTCACACCAGTCGTATACCCAGTCATCCTGCTGCCAGTGAAAGCGTGTCAGCACACTGTTGCTTTCTTTGAGCAGTACCAGCATGGATTCCAGACTGTCCTGAGTCTCTGCCATTCCGAAGTCAGGATCAGAGCCGGGCATCCATTCCATACCCGGCAGCCGGACCGTTTCACCATTGAAGCGCCATGTATCACCGTGTACCTCCAGACTCCGGAACCCGATACACCAGGTGCCACAGTCCGATATACGCCCGTCAGGCAGCCGCAGACGAACGACCAGGGTATAGAGCTCCGGTGCATCAAAATGCCAGTACCGGATATCCGGGACCAGGCGTTCCGGGAGCCGGATACTGCCATTGCATGCCAGACAGCCTGAGAGCATGGGCGTGTGCTGGACTTCGGTAATACTGTCCGTGGCACCGCGATAGAGCGCCCAGTATGCCATGGTATCTGACGTCAGACCGTCTGCCTGCATACAGAACCCGAAGACAGCCTGGCCACGGTCCTGCCGCCGGAGCAAGGGAAGAATGACAGGCTTTGCGGTAATCTCTGCATCGCGCAGTGCTGCCGGGCCTGTGATGTGAAGCTCCACAGGCCGAAACAGTCCGCCGTCATTCGCCCAGTCAAAACTGTGGTCATAAGGCAGGGCTTCCGTGGAAAAACGGTTATCAACACGGACCACGATCTCAGTGTCCGCGTCAGGCTTCATGAACGCCGTGATTTCCATGACAAAGGGTGTATACCCTGAACCCGTGTGGCTTCCGGCTTCCCGCCCGTTGACAAAGACATGCGTATCCCGGTATGCTCCCCGGAACCGCAGGAAAGTGCGCTCTTCCGGTCCGGATGTTCCTGCTTTCAGACAGGTCCTGTACCAGCCTGTCCCTGTCAGGTACTGCCCATCATCTTCAATGCTCCACGTATGTGGCAGATG
>ONWQ01000175.1 GCA_900321565.1 uncultured Eubacteriales bacterium | reverse complement strand
TGAAGATCCATATCAGAGTTCCAGTGCGCCGTGCGGCAGGTAAAACACCCATGCGCCGCCGTCAATGCTGACCGCATCATAGGTAGCATCCATGGGGCAGAGCTCAATCGTTCCGGTCCTTCCCGTGTTATCCCGAATCAGGATCTCTGTTTTCTCCCCGGTCTCCGGAACCCAACCCTCCGGAAGTCTGCCTGATACCGTAACCTGCTCCAGTCGGCTGTACCGGGCAGCCCATGCCTCGTAGCTCATCACGCTGCCCTGGCATTCCACCTGTTTTTCGGTTTCCTGCCCCTGATCCGGTATGGTACTGTGTATTGTATAGGTTTCCTCGCGTCCATGGCTGTCCCGGATTGTCAGGCTCTCCACTTCGTCCGCAGGCGTGCGGACCAGATACCGGGAAAGCGTTTCCTCTGCTGTTTTCCGGAATACCGGTCCCAGGGTCAGGTCACTCATCCTGTAGATCTCATGCTCATAGAGCACATAATCCACAAAGTTCCCGCGTGTACCCCCGATCACCAGTGTACAGGTCTGTGCAGGAAACTCTGTCGTCTGTACACTGCCGTCTGCCTGCACCGATGTGCCCATGCCTGCCGCAAGACTGACCGTAAGCGATCCGCGCGGCGTATCCAGTCCGCAGGCTGCAAGGGTATCTTCCGTGGCAGGCCCTTCATATGCGCCAAACGTCAGCGCTTCCAGTGCACTGAGAAAATGCTGCATGGCAGTCCCGTCGGCAGGGTACTCAAACGGGCTGGTCAGATTCCAGTAATCCGAAGCATTCGTATCCTGAATATCCGCATCCAGTGCCCATACAAGGGATTCTTCCCCGCGTGTCAGTTCAATCCTGCACACCCGGGAACCCTGGATGCCGAGCTCAGGAACACTGTGCAGCATGGCAGATGAGATCGCAAAGTCCTGCCGTGTCCCGTAATCAATCCCGTACAGTCCCGGGTCTTCGGTCCATGTCATATAGTAGTAAGCCATATCGCTGGAAGCAAACCGGTCACCGATATGCAGTTCCACCTCGCGCGTTCCGCCATAGGTGATCTGCACTGTGATATCCGGCACGACCAGCCCGAACTCAGCCAGCCGCGAAGCATACTGCTCCGTCTGCTCAGACACGGTTTCCACGCACTCGATCTGGGAAGCTGCCCTGAGCAGTATCTGTTCCATGGTCGGATCCACGACAAACCCGCGCTCATCCCACAGATGCCCGTCTTCACCCCGGGTGACCGTCCACGAATCACCATCACGGAGTTCAGTCCGGATCCGGGTTACGTCTTCCTGCGCAACCGACAGGAGCATGCGTGTCCCGGATTTCCTGGCTTCAGGCAGAGTCTGCGGCTGACTCTGTACCCTCGAAAGAGCATACAGCAGCACCACAAGCGCGGCCGCTGAAACAAGGATCAGAATCATCGGCAGATGCCGGAATGACCGTTTGCGCTTCCTGGGTATATCCTGCACTCCATGCTCACCTCCCTCAGAACGAATCATGTATTCTCTCTCCGGGCAGGTTTCCCTCTTTTCACACCGGCACTCCGGCACGCTCGTACCTGCCGAATTCGTTGGCACACAAGGGATTGCAATCTCTGCGCGCATTGACAAGCTTGCCATGAACGCATATAATGCATACCTGTCAGCAATCGACTGACAGAAACCCATACTGCCCCATGCGTTTGCTGGGGTTCATTATTATTTCTGGCCGAATGGCCCCGAAAGGAGTGCTTTGCGCAATGGCAGAGCAGCAGAAAAAAAGGATTACCGCTGAAGGCTTGAGCAAACTTCAGAATGAACTGGACCACCGTATCAGCGTGGTGCGCAATGAAATCGCAAAAGAGATTGAGTTTGCCCGCAGCTATGGCGATCTTTCAGAAAATGCCGAATATACGGAAGCCAAGAACAAGCAGACTGAGAACGAGACCCGTATTGCCTATCTTCAGGACGAAATCTCCTGTCTGGAAGTGGTTTCCGATGATGAAATCAGTACGGATACCGTATCTGTCGGCACCACGGTCGTGATCCATGATCAGGATATGAACGAGAATGTCGAGTATGCAATCGTTGGTGCACAGGAATCCGATCCTTTCAACAACCGCATCTCAGATGAGTCCGCCGTTGGTCATGCACTGGTCGGTTGCCGTGTCGGTGATGTCGTGCAAGTGGAAGTTCCTGCCGGCATCCTGCATTTTGAAGTTCGCGAAATCAAGCGCTGAATTGCCTGAAAGGAGCCATGAGCATGGCAGACTATCCAACGACTCCACATACCCCAAAACTTTCTGAGCAGGAGATCATCCGCAGGCAGAAACTGCAGGCTCTGATGGACGCAGGCCAGAACCCGTACCTGATCACCCAGTACCCGGTGACCCATCATTCGAGGGAAATCATTGATCACTTTGATGCCCTGGAAGGGAAAACAGTCAGAGTGGCCGGCCGGATGATTGCACGCCGTGTCATGGGCAAGGCAAGTTTTGCGCACATTCTTGACGGTCAGGGAGATCTTCAGTTCTATGTCCGCCGGGACGATATCGGGGACGAAGCCTATGCCGCATTCAAGAATGATGACATCGGCGATATCTTCGGGATTGAAGGCACTGTGTTCAAGACCAAGACGGGTGAAGTCTCTGTACATACCACCAGTCTGACGCTTCTGTGCAAGTCCCTGAAAGTTCTGCCCGAGAAGTTCCATGGTCTGACTGACCCGGACCTGAGATACCGGCAGCGCTATGTGGACACCATTGTCAATCCTGAAGTCCGTGATACGTTCCGCAAGCGTTCCGCCATTATTTCCGGGATTCGTGAATTCCTGGACGCACGCGGCTACCTTGAGGTAGACACACCGGTACTCCAGACCGTGGAAATCGGTGCTTCCGCACGGCCGTTCCGTACGCATCATAACGCGCTGGATATTGATATGCTGCTGCGTATTGAAACAGAGCTCTATCTCAAGCGCCTGATCGTCGGTGGTTTCGAGCGCGTCTATGAAGTCGGCCGTATCTTCCGCAATGAAGGCATGGATGCAACGCATAACCCGGAGTTCACTTCCGTGGAGCTCTATGAAGCCTATGCGAACTATATACAGTACATGGAGCTTGTGGAGCAGATGTATGAATTCATCTGTATGAAAGCCCTGGGCACTACGGATATCGAATATCAGGGGCAGATCATTCATATGAAAGCACCCTGGAAACGGATCACCATGGCAGATGCTGTCAAGGAAGCCTGCGGTGTGGACTGGACGGAATGGCAGACCGATGAAGACGCCCACCAGGCCTGTGAGAAGCTGCATGTCGAGGTTGAAAAAACGGACGGAAAGGGCAAGTGCCTGGAAGCACTGTTCGATGCTTTCGTGGAAGAAACACTCGTCCAGCCGACCTTTATCCTGGACTATCCTGTAGAGATCTCTCCGCTGGCCAAGCGCTGCCCCGGGAATCCCGAGCTGACTGAACGGTTTGAATACTTCATTACCGGTCATGAAATGGGCAATGCGTTTTCTGAGCTCAATGATCCGATTGATCAGCGCATGCGCTTTGAGATTCAGGCCGAGAAACGGATTGCAGAAGGCATTCATGCTGAAGTGGATGAAGACTTCGTCACTGCCCTGGAATACGGTATGCCACCCACGGCCGGACTTGGCTTTGGTGTCGACCGTCTCGTCATGCTGCTGACCGACAGCCCGACGATCCGCGACGTGCTGCTCTTCCCGACCATGAAGCCGTTGGGAAAATAAACGCATGTCGGCGCATGGATGCGCGCTGTAACGCAGTATAATGTATCCAGGAAAGGGGTATACATGATTCATACACCTTTGAACATGAAAACTCTGAAGAACCACCTGCATTATTCCTGGTGGAAATATGCCCTGATGGCTGTTCTGTGCGTTCTGTTCTGGGATCTGTTTTTCACCATGACTGCGCCCCGAGTTCCGGAAGACAAGAAAGTGGAAGTCTATGTCTACGGATACGGCGAATCAGAGCCTTTCAGTGCCTATCTGGAGTCCATCCGGACACAGGATATGCCGGACATGGAAGAAATCTCCTGTGTATATACTGCACCCGATGATACGAACGGTCTGATGGTCCTTTACACGCATATCGCAGCCGGTGAAGGCGATCTGTTCCTGCTCCCCCGCGATAATTTCCAGACCTATGCCGGAGACGGGCTCTTTGTGGCACTGGACGAAGTGGACGGGATCATGGAAATGTGTGAGGAAGCCGGAATCAATCTTGAACGCGGCTGGAGAAAGAACCGTGAAACAGGTGAACGCCATCTGTACGGAATCCCGGCTAACGGTTTCAAGGTGCTTCCCGATTTTGTCTATTCCTCGGACAATCTTTTCCTCTCCATCCGGTTCATGAACGGGAACGAGGAAGGCGCTGAGACATTACTGAAGCTGTTCCTGCAGTCTTTCCTGCCCGATGCGAACGCCAGCACGGACGTTCCTGCAGAGTCGGATGGTAGCGTTTGATTCTCAGCCGGGAATGATGTAAAATTTTCTTGACAAAACGGAAACAAACCGGGCCGGTGATTCGTCTATTATATGAGGCCTGAATAATTGATGATTGTATCTTAGGATTGAGGTGATACCCTTGGCAGACATTCTGGTGCTGGAGCCCCTCGCATATGCGACCAACAACTGGACTGAGTTGCTTGCAGCGCGCGGGCTGAATGCCGTAACCCTGCGCACTGTGGAAGAGGCTCATATGGAATTATCCGGCACAACCATCTTCCTTGCCATGATCGATGTCCGAGTTCCGTGGAAGGAATGCTCAGAGTTGCTGGAAAGAATGGTAACCAAAGATATCCCTGTCCTGTTTACCGGCTGTACAGACAAGAATACAGCCCACGTTCAGTCACTTTACCGTGGACAGTGCGATGTTGCCGAAGAAGGTGAAAGCACCGAGTCCATCCTGGACCGGGTGGACCGTCTGCTCCGTCAACAGGACCGGCTCCTGATTGTAGGTGCACTGAGGATGGATGTGGACAAGCGTTCCGTCTTCCTCCGCAATGAACTGCTGACCCTGACATCTCAGGAATTTGAACTGCTTCATGAAATGATGCGCAAACCGGATGAAACACTTTCCCGTGAAGTCCTTCTGCGTTCTGCCTGGGGATATCAGAGCATCGGGGTCACCCGGACTGTCGATGTGCATGTTCAGCGACTGCGCCGGAAACTGGGCATGGAACGGATTGAAACTGTACCGAACTGCGGGTATAAACTCTGCAGTATACCCTGAAAGGCATTGTCATAAAAAAAGCTGCTGCGTCAGACGCAGCAGCTTTTTTATGCTTCTCTTACTTCTTGCGCTTGGCCGGGAATACATGGCCCTTCGGATCGCAGCGTCTTAAGACTGCCGCGGTTCTTGCAGGCAGGTACATGGTAAACCCGTTCCCCAGCTGATCATCATGCTGCCAGGTATGGTAGATTACCTTCATATCTATATTGCCGTATCCGCCGAACCGTTTCTCGTCCGTGGACAGCACCACCTTGCAGTCAC
>ONWQ01000187.1 GCA_900321565.1 uncultured Eubacteriales bacterium | reverse complement strand
CCAACCATCCGTTCTTGGCTGGAAACACATCTGAAGGCAGGAATGGTCCTTGGATTTGATGGCCGTACCGTCAGTGCAAACATCTGGAAACAATATACAGACATTGCCGAGAAAGCCGGAGCAACGCTCAATGTGGACCTTGATCTCATTGATGCAATCTGGCCTGATCGTCCTCCGCTTTCCGCGGAACCAGTCTTTGAACTCGGACTGGAATATACGGGACAATCCCGCAGTGAGAAGATTAAGCAGATCCGTACTGAAGTCAGAAAACTGAACGGAGACGCCTTTCTTCTGTCATCTCTGATGGATATATGCTGGATGCTGAATATCCGCGGCGGTGATGTTGCCTGTACACCGGTGGTCCTGTCCTATCTGATTCTCACAGACAAGTCAGTCAGGCTTTATATCAATGAAACCACTCTTTCCGCTGAAATCCGTATGGCTCTGGAAACAGATGGTGTAGAGATTTATCCATATTCTGAGATTCTGAACGCACTACATGAATTTCCTGCAGGAAGCCATATTGTATTGAATCCTGATGTGGTTAGCTGCGCTCTTTATCAGGCCATACCGGAAAACTGCATCAAAATTGAACACAAGAATCCGACGGAACTTGCAAAAGCCATAAAGAATCCTGTAGAAGTGGAAAACTTCCGGAAAGCTCACATCAAGGATGGTGTTGCGGTAACCAGATTCATGTACTGGCTTAAGCATGAAATTGGTAAAACTCCCATGGATGAGATTTCAGTTGCCGAAAAACTGGACAGTTTCCGCAAAGAACAGGAGCACTATCAGGGACAGAGTTTCCACCCGATCATGGCATATGGAGCCCATGGAGCAATCGTTCATTACAGCGCCACCTGTGAAACTTGCTCTGAGCTTCAACCCAGATCCTTCTTTTTGTCTGACACAGGCGGACACTATCTGGAGGGCACAACAGATATCACCAGAACCTATGCAATGGGACCGCTGAGTGATAAGGAAAAACTCTTGTATACCAAGGTGCTGATCGGTCATCTGCGTTTAGGCGATGCACATTTTCGGTATGGATGTACCGGAATGCAGTTGGATTACCTGGCTCATGAACCGTTATGGAGAATGCACCTGGATTACAATCACGGTACCGGCCATGGTGTGGGGTATTTACTCAGTGTCCATGAAGGACCGCAGGGATTCTACTGGAATCAACGGGGGACATCACAGCCGGCTAAGCTTGAACCGGGCATGATCATCTCTGACGAACCCGGGGTCTATCTTGAAAATGAGTTTGGTGTACGTCTGGAGAATCTTGTTGTTGTATGTGAAGATGAAACCAATAAGTACGGTCGGTTCATGCATCTGGAGTATCTGACCATGGTTCCGTGGGATCTGGATGCTGTGGACCTTTCTGTCATGACAGAGGAAGACAAACAGTTACTTGATGCATACCATCAGAAGGTATATCAGAACATTTCGCCATATCTTTCACCAGAAGAAGCAGAATGGCTAAAATATGCGACACGCCCTGTCGCTGAACATACTGTTTGAGGTAATTATGCAGAAGGGGTTAGATACCAGAAACGAATTTCTGCGTGCTGCTGAATACCTTTTCCGGCAAAAAGGATATGATCAGACAAGTGTACAGGATATACTTGACATGACACATGGAAGCAAGGGTGGATTCTATCATCATTTTCCATCCAAGGATGCGATCCTGCAGACATTGTGTTCACAGCGGGCTGAACAATTCAAGGCGCACGCCGAAGAGATGATCCGGAATACGGACAGCCGAATGACACGGATCAATCTGATATTACATGAAGCAAATCCGCTGAGGAAGGAAGAGAGTTCCTTTATCCGGATTCTGCTGCCTTTGCTTAACCGCGCTGACGGTCTTACTGTACGCGCTGTATACCAGGATACACTGATCAGTTCTTTTTCTGATTTGCTCCAGTCTGAGATTCTCATGGGCACCCGAGACGGAACACTGTATCCATGTTCTCCGGACCTTGCAGTTCCTATACTCTGTCTGAATAACGCCTGCTGGACAGAAGCAAGTCAGCTTCTGAGCGGGGCACTCCAGGAAAAGGTGAAATGCACATATGCCATGCTGCAGCAGATCACCGTGCGATACCGGCGGAGCATTGAACTGTTGCTTGACGCTCCATATGGAAGCATAGAGCTTGCATATTCAGAGGACTGGCTTGAACTGGGAAGCGCATTGAAAATTCCAGAACTACGTTAAAACACTTTTACTCAGGAGGAAAAAACTATGTCATCAATTCCTACCCCTCATATTGCGGCAAAAGCTGGAGATTTTGCAAAAACTGTATTGATGCCTGGCGATCCCAAGCGTTCCAGGTTTGTTGCAGAGCATTTTCTGACCAATGCCAGGCTGGTTAATGATGTCCGTGGTGTACAGGGTTATACAGGAGAATACCACGGAAAAGAAGTATCCGTTATGGCAAGTGGAATGGGTATGCCGAGTATGGGCATATATTCCTATGAGCTCTTTCACTTCTATGATGTCGAGAACATAATCCGAATCGGATCCGCAGGCATGCTCAATCAATCCCTGCATCTACGGGATATTGTAATCGGCATGAGTGCCTATACCAATTCCAATTTTGGCGTACAGTTTGGATTTCACGGGAATGTAGCACCCTGTTGTTCATGGAAACTGTTGTCTGCAGCTATGGAAGCCGGGAAAAAAATGGGAGTTGTCCCCATTCCGGGAGCAATCTATTCTTCTGATATTTTTTATGATGAATCCGAACCGGATCGCATTCTTCAGGGCCTTGGTGTGCTTGCCGTGGAAATGGAAGCAGCAGCACTGTATCTGAATGCATCGCGACACAACAAGCATGCAATATCCATATGCACTATATCTGACAATCCATTTACAGGCGAAGGTCTCTCATCTGAGGAAAGACAGAACAGTTTTACTCAGATGATGGAAATTGCCCTGGAGATAGCATAAAGTATTACGAAACCAGAAGAGAGTAACTCCTCTGGTTTTTTGCTAATCAATCAGGTCCGTGATTTTCAGTAACGATACAAAAAGTTGCTTTTTTTCACCGGCTATGATAGCATTCCGGACGGTAAAAGCGGTGAAAACCGTATGGCCATATTCTATATTGCAGACGTAGTATTGACGTCCAAGCTTCGGAGGAGTTACTCATGGCATCTTCGCCAAAGAGAAAGAAACTGATTATTGTAGAATCACCAGCAAAAGCCAGGACCATTTCAAGATTTCTTGGCAATGGATATGTAGTTGAAGCGTCGCAGGGGCATGTGCGGGATCTGCCAAAGTCACAGCTCGGAGTGGATCCCGATCAGAACTTTGCGATGAAATACATCACAATTCGTGGCCGTGGTGATATTATTTCCAGTATTCGGAAAGAAGCCAAAAATGCTTCGCAGGTTTTTCTTGCTACTGACCCTGATCGCGAAGGTGAAGCTATAGCATGGCATCTGGCATATATACTCGGTATTGAACCGGAAAAAGCCAACCGTGTAGAGTTTCATGAGATCACCAAGGCGGTAGTGCAAAATGCCATGAAAAATCCCCGCACGATCAATACGGATCTTGTCGATGCTCAACAGGCACGCAGAGCTCTGGATCGTCTGGTCGGATATCAGATCAGCCCGCTTCTCTGGGCTAAGATAAAAAAGGGACTTTCTGCAGGAAGAGTACAGTCTGTCGTTACACGTATGGTTGTCATGCGCGAGAATGAAATAGACGCTTTCATTCCGGAAGAATACTGGGACATCCATGCGAAAGCATCCGTAGGGCAGGGCAGAGCGTCCGAAACGTTCCCTGTAGTTCTCTCGAATCTGCATGGGAAAAAAGCATCGATCAGCAGTGCACAGGATGCATCCGCAGCCAAAGCCACGGCAGAAAAAGGTACGTATCATGTAAGCCACGTCCGGACTGGTGAAAAACGGCGTATGCCCTCACCTCCGTTTACGACTTCATCCCTGCAGCAGGAAGCAAGCCGGAAACTGAACTTTTCCACTGCCAAAACCATGCAGGTTGTTCAGCAGCTTTATGAAGGCATTGATATCAAGGGTGGAACACAGGGCCTTGTAACATATATACGTACTGATTCAGTGCGTATGAGTCAGGATGCCATAAATGCTATCCGTTCATATATTCCCGAACGCTTTGGAGCAGGGTATATTCCTGCTGAGCCCAATGAGTATAAAGGCAGAAAAAATGCTCAGGACGCCCATGAAGCAATTCGGCCCACAGATATTCAGAGAACTCCGGAAACAGTCAAGGAGTTTCTCACAAGAGATCAGTATCAGTTATATAAACTCATATACTCCCGTACCATCGCAAGCCAGATGGCACCTGCGGTTTACACAACATTAACTGCTGAGTTCTCAAGTGAGCATGCCGAGTTTCGCTACTATGGCGAGAAAAAAACTTTTGCCGGATTTACTGTATTGTATGAAGACAGCCAGGATGATCCGGATGCCGCACCTGAATCCTTGATACCGAATATACATGAAGGCGACCGTGTCACGATAACTGATGTTGATGGGGTTCAGCATTTCTCTCAGCCACCGGCAAGGTATACAGAAGCCAGTCTGGTTCGTACCATGGAGGAAAAAGGGATCGGCCGGCCGTCAACGTACGCGCCTACCATAACCACCATCCTGAATCGCGGTTATGTCAGCAGAGAGAAGAAAAGGCTTTATCCAACCGAGCTCGGAAGAATGGTAACCACATTGATGGAAGAATACTTTCCTGATATCGTGGATATCGATTTCACGGCAAACCTGGAAGAAAAGCTTGACGAGGTTGAAGAAGGACAGAAGAACTGGAAGGAAATCCTGCAGACATTTTACCCATCTTTTGAGATGGAACTGACCAAGGCTGAACAAGAAATTGAAAAGGTTGAAATCAAAGACGAAGTCAGTGACGTGATCTGCGATCAATGCGGCAGCCATATGGTTTATAAAATGGGACGGTATGGCCGCTTCCTGGCCTGTCCCAATTTTCCGGCATGCAGGAATACAAAGCCAATCATACATTATATTGACGCACCTTGCCCCAAATGCGGTGCTCGCTTATTAGAGAAAATCAGTAAGAAAAACCGTAAATTCTATGGATGTGAGAAGTATCCGGAATGTGATTTCGTATCCTGGGAAATGCCTGTTAAGGAACACTGTCCGCAATGTGGTAGTTACATGGTCCAGAAAAAAGGAAAACATGGTGATGTATGGCATCTTTGTGCGGGCACTTCCTGCCATTACAAAGTAAAGATTGAAAACCAGGGAAATGGAATGGATGATGAAGGGATATGAACGAACCAGTTGTTACAGTAGTAGGTGCAGGGCTTGCTGGGGCTGAAGCCACATGGCAATTGGCCCGGCAGGGGATTCGTGTCCGTCTCATAGACATGAAGCCAGACAAAAAATCACCTGCACATACGATGGACGGTTTCGGGGAACTTGTATGCTCTAACTCGTTACGTTCTGATCGTCTCACCAATGGTGTCGGACTGCTGAAAGAAGAAATGCGCAGACTTCATTCACTGATCATGGATGCAGCTGATGCCACCCGCGTGCCCGCAGGCGGAGCTTTGGCTGTTGACAGAAACAGTTTTTCAGCGTATATCACGCATTCTTTGGCGTCTCATCCAAACGTCGAAATAGTCCACCAGGAAGTTCTGGATATTCCGGAACCGCCGTGTATTATCGCAACAGGACCACTTACCAGCGACGGACTTGCTGAGAAAATTCAGGCACTGCCCGGGCTGAATATGCTGAATTTTTATGATGCCGCCGCTCCTATTGTTACATTGGAATCGCTGAATATGGAACGCATATTCAGACAGTCCCGTTATGAGCGTGGCTCTGATTATCTCAATTGTCCTATGAATGAGACAGAGTATATGGCGTTTATTCATGAGCTGGTTCATGCGGAAACAGCACCCATACACGGATTTGAAGAAAAAAAGGTCTTTGAAGGATGCATGCCTGTAGAATCCATGGCCAAACGTGGGCCAATGGTTCTGGCATATGGCCCGTTAAAACCGGTTGGCCTAACGGATCCACGAACAGGAAAGCAAGCCTTTGCTGTGGTCCAGCTGAGACAGGACAACCAGGAAGGTACGCTATTTAATCTGGTTGGTTTTCAGACACGGCTCAAGTTTCCCGAACAGAAGCGTGTATTCGGTATGATTCCAGGGCTTGAAAATGCTGAGTTTGTAAGGTATGGGGTTATGCACCGAAACACATTTCTTCATTCTCCCGGATTTCTGAATGCACATTATGAAATGCTTCAGAAACCATTGTGCTATTTTGCAGGACAAATTACAGGCGTTGAGGGATATATTGAAAGTGCTGCGAGTGGTTTGCTGGCAGGGATTTCCCTTGGACATCAGCTACACAATATGGGCCCTGTTGATTTTCCTTCGTTAACAGCAATGGGAGCCCTTGGAAAGCATGTTTCTACACCTGTGCATGACTTCCAGCCAATGAATTGCACATTTGGTCTAATCGATGGTCTGCCTGTTGATGGCACACATAAAAAAATCAGAAACAAGGCTCAACGTTATGAGGCGATTGCTTCGCGTGCTCTGGACTGGATCGATCATTATATACAAGAACAAGGAGTTGCAATATGAGTATAGAGTTTCATGGTACAACTATCTGTGGTGTTCGCCGGAACGGAAAAGTAGCCATAGCCGGTGATGGACAGGTTACAATGGGAGAGAATGTTGTATTCAAATCGACTGCAAAGAAAGTCCGTCGGATATATGGCGGAAAGGTTGTAGTAGGCTTTGCCGGGACAGTTTCTGATGCCTTTACCCTGTGCGATAAATTTGAAGAAAAGCTGCAGCAGTGTGGCGGTAATCTGGAACGCGCCGCAGTCGCAGTAGCACAACTCTGGCATGGAGATCAGGGAATGCGGCAATTGGAATCATTAATGATCGTTGCAGACGATCAGCATTTACTGATTCTCTCCGGTACCGGAGAGGTTATTACACCAGATGGTGATGTCGCAGCTATAGGTTCTGGTGGAAATTATGCGCTTGCTGCGGCAAGGGCACTTGTTGAAAACACGGACCTTAGTGCACATGAAATTGCTGAAAAAGCGCTTCATATCGCTGCATCCATCTGTGTTTATACCAACGATCATATTACTGTAGAAGATATTTAAGGAGAGATTCTTATGGCAGATCTGACCCCCAGGGAGATTGTGCGAGAGCTTGACAGATACATTATTGGTCAGGAAGAAGCTAAAAAGATGGTGGCTATTGCGCTGCGCAATCGGTACCGTAGAGCACATGTAGCCGAAGAAATGCGTGATGAAATCAATCCCAAAAACATACTTATGATTGGACCGACAGGCGTCGGGAAGACCGAAATTGCAAGAAGACTATCCAAGCTTGTGCATGCACCTTTCATCAAAGTTGAGGCAACCAAGTTTACGGAAGTCGGATATGTCGGACGCGACGTAGAAAGCATTATCCGCGATCTTGTAGAAAACAGTGTCCGAATGGTTCGGGAAGAGAATATGAAACGGGTCCAGCCCCGTGCCGAGGTTTTGGCAGAAGAAACCCTGGTTGATATGATCCGTGACCCGAAGAGTAAAGAAAAGGTCTCGTCGAATCCTTTGGATTTCCTTCTGGGAAAAAAGAAAGAAGAAAAGGTTCCAAGTGAAGAAGAAAAAGTCCTGATTAACAATAAAAAGGACGAGATTCGGCAACAGCTTCGACGGGGCGAACTGGAAGACTTCGAACTGGATATAGAGGTTGAAGAAGAAACCCCTTCTCTCGAAGTTGGCGGCGCGGCAATTTCAATCGGTGACATGATGGGTGGGATGATGCCTAAAAAAACGAAAATCCGTCATGTAAAGGTGCATGAAGCAAGAAAGATTCTGATTCAGCAGGAAAGTGATAAACTGATCGATATGGATGCCGTTCAGGAGGAAGCCGTTCGCCGGGCAGAAAACGATGGTATTGTATTTATCGATGAGATTGATAAGATTGCAGGCCGCAATGCAATGGGAGGGCCGGACGTAAGCAGGGAAGGCGTTCAGCGTGATATTCTGCCGATCGTCGAAGGTTCAACCGTTTCGACGAAATATGGTCCTGTCAAAACAGATTTTATGCTGTTCATTGGAGCAGGAGCCTTCCATGTCAGTAAAGTTTCCGATCTGATCCCGGAACTCCAGGGACGTTTTCCTGTTCATGTAGAGCTGAAGAGCCTGACAGAAGAGGATTTTAAGAGTATTCTGACCAAGCCGGATAATGCTCTTACACGCCAGTATTATGCTTTACTGGAAGTAGACCATGTTCTTTTGAACTTTGAAGAGTCTGCAATTGATGCTATTGCTCATGCTGCTTGCCTGGCCAACGAAAACAGCGAAGATATTGGAGCACGCAGACTCCATGCTGTTTTCGAACAATTACTGGAGGATATCTCATTCAACGCTGGCGATCCCGATATGCCGCCCGTCAAACTGAACATTGATGGTGAGTATGTACGGAATCACTTAAGCGGAGAAAACGCACCAAAAGACATGAAAAAGTATATACTGTAACATTTGCTTATAATTATATACAAAACAGGTGTGGATATGCTGCACCTGTTTTGTATTCCGTGTGAAAAAACAAAGGTTGACACTTCAATCCATTGCATTCATGTGGTATCATAGGTATGCTTTAAGACGCTGAACACATATAGCCAGCTGCAATAGATTCACGGATGTTATATGAAGCGGGGGATTAATATGACAAAGCTTGGCATAATCGGTGCAGGAAACATGGGGAGTGCTATCTTGAGAGGCATGTTGAATGCGCATTATATAAAGTCATCGCAAATCCTGATTCATGATACCAATCTGGAAAAACTTGAAGCCATGTCACACGAATTGCCTAATATCACATATTGTGATCATGCTTTGGATCTGGTGCGTGAAAGTGACATGATTCTTCTTGCAGTCAAACCGTATGTTATGAGAAGTGTGCTTGAACAGGTAGAAAGTGCAATGCTGGGAAAGGCTTTCATTTCCATTGCAGCCGGCTGGACCGTTGCAATGCTGGACGCCATAATAACACCAGCTGGAGGAACCTATCTGCGTGCAATGCCAAACACACCGGCCATGGTCGGAGAAGGTATGTCAGCACTATGTGATAATTATACAATGTCTGAAGATGACTTTCTTTTTGCAAAAGGTATTTTTGAAGCAGTCGGCAGAACCGTGGTTCTTCCGGAACATCTGTTTGATGGTGTCATCGCATTGTCAGGCTCAAGTCCAGCATATGTCTACATGATGATTGAAGCGATGGCTCAGGCTGGTGTCAGTTATGGTATCCCAATGGATGTCGCTACTGAAATGGCTGCCCAGTCTGTACTAGGCTCAGCGGTTATGGTTCTTTCATCAGGTGAACATCCGGCTGCTTTGCGGGATGCAGTTTGTTCTCCTGCAGGCACGACCATCGAAGCTGTGAAGGAGCTGGAGCTTCATGGATATAAATCTGCCATCATGTCTGCAATGGATGCGTGCAATGCAAAATCAAAACAGATGTCCGAGAAGAAGTGAGATGTAGTTATGCAGGAAATGACCCGTAAGCAGGTGGTACTTTTCACAGGTGCAGAATGCCCGAAAGAGATGAAAGGGACAGGAAGCTGGTCATGCATCCTGACTTTCGGAAACCATAAAAAGGAACTTAGTGGCTATCAAAACGGTACAACGCTGGAACGGATGGAATTGTTTTCAATCATATCCGCATTGGGCGCACTCAAGGAGCCATGCGACGTTCGTCTTTATTCTAATTCGAGTTTTCTTATGGAAACACTGCGTAAGAAAAACCTGGAAAAATGGATGCTGAGCGAATGGAAAGATGATAACGGGGAAGTCCTTTTACATAAAGATCTGTTTATGATCCTGTATTTTCAGACAAGAAAACATCACATTGTATTCGCTCGATGGAATCCAAATCAATTTGTTGAAGAATTATCCCGGTGTCGTGAATTGACCAGGAATGCATTGGATGAATACAATAAAATGGATAATCCACAGTCTGACGATCAGATGCAGTCATAGATATAGATTTCTATCAACGAAGAATTATCATTCAGATCAGAATTGTGATTCGAATCCGGTTCTGTGCAGAACATCATTTTTTCGGCTATTCAGGTATTTGAGCATCTCCAATGAACTGTGGGGGATCCATCTCCAACTATTCGCTAAACCACAGTTTCACGAATAGTTGGAGGCGAAATGAATGCAAAGAGGGGCTTATGACAAATACTACTTACCGTGAACAGGTCGATGCCAAGCGAATTCTCCAAATCCGTGAAATATGCCGTGATCTTCCTCAGGCATGTACAGATTTTTTGCAGCATATAGCAATCACAACTGGTACTTTCACGCGTCTGGCATATGCCATCGACCTCAGAACTTTTTTTTCGTTTCTTCATGCTGAACGTATCAACTATTCATCTAAATCGCCTAGACTGTACAATGATAAAGATATATCTGATCTGACTGTCAGTGATCTGACTGCATATGAAGAATACCTTACATATTACTTCAAAAATGAATCAGATCAGGTAAATTCCGGCCAGACGAAAGCTATCGTTAATCATGAACGCGCCATAAAACGGAAGCTATGCTCTATACGTTCATTTTATGATTTTATGTTCAAATCCCAGCGCATTCAAACCAATATTACATTATTAAAGCCATTACCAAAAATTCATGAGAAACCGATCCTTCGACTGAATACGGATGAAATCAGAAAAATGCTGTCTGAAGCTGAATCCGGAAGTAATATGTCAGCTGGTCAAAAACGTTTCCAGATGAAAACTTCAAAGCGCGACGTAGCAATGCTGTCTCTATTTCTGGGTACTGGAATCCGTGTATCCGAATGTGTTGGAATAAACATATCAGATATTAACCTTGAGGAAAATGCTTTTCTTGTTACACGAAAAGGCGGAAATCAGGTTATTTTATACTTTCCGCCAGAAGTTGCAACAGCTATTGCCGAATACCTGGAAGAACGTGAAAAGATAACACCTTTACCAGGACATGAGGATGCATTGTTCTTATCTTTGCAGAAGCGCCGTATCACACAAAGGGCAGTAGAACAGTTAGTAAAAAAGTATGCGGCAATTGCCGCTCCTTTGAAGCCCAAAATAAGCCCGCACAAACTCAGGTCGACATACGCTACCAATCTTTATCAGGAAACCGGAGATATTTATCTTGTAGCAGATGTTTTAGGACACACATCCGTAGATACGACTCGTAAACATTATGCGGATATGACCGATGCCCGAAGACGTTCAGCAGCGCAGTATGTCCACCTGGAAATGCCTGAAGCTTCAGTCCGCAGTAATCCCGATGAAGAACCGGAAAAATAACCATGCACTGAAAGCGATAATCATTAATCCCCTGCCCGACTCTCCTCATTACTTTGCAGTGTGATGCCTTGAATGCTGATAGCACGCCAGTGTGCATCTCCTATAACGCATTTCATACAGTTATCACAGATCTTACCTGGCTCAAGTTCGCATTCGCAATCGCCGCAATGAGTACAGGGTTTATCTTCATAGATACACTTTTTCTCGTTCATTCCTACCCCTTCGTTCCTAATCCATAAAGGAGAATGTTTGTATGTCTGACATCTATTCAAGCATCTATTCCGAATTTGCAGCGCTTCTGTCCGAACCAATTCCACCTATCTCTGCAATGTCCAATCTGTCTTCGCTTCTATGGATGTCTCTTGAGAAGATTAACTGGGCTGGTTTCTATGTGACAAAAGCGGACACAAAAACGCTCTATCTCGGGCCATTTCAGGGGAAACCTGCCTGCCAGGTTATCCAATTCGGCAGAGGCGTGTGCGGAACCGCAGCACAGTGTAAAACAGTTGAAATCGTCCCGGATGTGCATACCTTTCCCGGCCATATTGCCTGTGATTCTGCTTCGCAAAGCGAAATTGTTTTGCCCGTCCTCATCGGAAACGATGTAAGGGCTGTCCTTGATCTAGACAGTCCTGTTAAGGGCCGTTTCACGCAGAGCGACGCAGACGCACTCTCACGTCTGGTTCAATTACTCGTTGAACGAGTCGATTGGTCTCACGGCTTATTATAAATAGCAGGAATAGATACAGGCTGCCTTGTTTATCAACAAAGCAGCCTTGTTTTCAGTCTGCTCGGTGCATACCTAATGATTCAGTAAAACGCAGAATGCCCGCAATACCATTGTCATTCAATTTGTATACACCACTGTCAATCAGCACTTGGGCACAAACAAGAGCAGTTTCTTTGCGAAGAACATCCTGTGCCTCTTCATGATTCTTGCAATACCCATACTTTTTGACGATGTCTGAAACCCATGCAAAATGCTTATATACCGGATCCGTGTCCAACGGCATACATAATGGCTTCTCACCGGTCAGATAGTCTTCGAGCTGGGCAAACTCATATTTTAATCTGCCCGGTAGAATAAACAGCCCCATTACTTCAATAAGGCCAATATTCTCCTTTTTAATGTGATGCAGTGGATTGTGCGGATGGAATATTCCCAGCGGATTTTCATCATCTGTTCTGTTATTTCGAAGGACCAGATTCAAACGCCATCCATCACCAATTTTACGCAGAATAGGAGTGATCGTATTGTGCGGTGTTTCTTCAGTGTTGGCATAGATATCGCAGGCTTCATCTGTCCATTCACGCCATGCCTTCAATATTTGATCACTGAGTTCAATGATCGCAAGCTTATTCTTACCACACAGTGATATAGTAGTCATTGGCCAGTTAAGTATACTGGCCTGGACATCTTCGAAAGGTGTCGTTAAACGGATAAGGCTGGTGGCTTTTTCCATGGGAAACGAATACTGGCCACCCTGAAAATGATCATGATTCAGAATTGACCCGCCTACTATCGGCAGATCTGCATTACTGCCTATCAAATAGTGCGGAAACTGCTCCGTAAAGCTGAATAGTCTTTCTATGGAACCACGGTCTACCTTCATGGGAACATGATTCTTATTGAAAACGATGCAATGCTCTGAATAGTATGCATATGGTGAATACTGTAAGAACCAGTCCTGTCCATTCAGGTTAAGAGGTATTATTCGATGATTTTGCCGGGCAGGAAAATTGCTGCGGCCAGCATATCCAGGATTCTCCTTACATAGCATACAGCGTGGATAGCCTACACTTGGTGCATTCTTCAGTTTTGCAATTTCTTTCGGGTCTTTCTCAGGCTTAGAAAGGTTGATCGTGATCTCCAGCTCTCCTACCGGTGTGTCTGCAAAATATCGAATATTTTGCTTGATCGCATCAATCTTAACATAGTCTGTTTTCTGACACATTGTATAAAAGTCAGAAGTTGCCTTCTCGGGAGATATGGCATAATTCTCAGCAAACTGTCTGCGAACTTCTTTTGGGGAAGGTGTTACTGCACTTATTAATCGTGTCGAGAACAATTCTCTTGCATATCCTAAGTCTTCAATAATCCCCTTCTGAACTGCTATAGAGCACAGCTCATTCAAAATCGGTGTTGCTGTTGGGTATATCTCTGCCCTGTCAAGTTCAGCAGATTCAGCTGGTGAATCCATTTGCATCATATCTAAAAGTAAATTACGAGCATATTCATGATCAAGTTCATCAAGAAGTTGATTCTCGACTGCATATTGAATCAGCTTTTCAATTGCACAAGTAGCCTGTAGTTCCAGCATTTTCTGATCCTCCCGGTAACAAAAAGTTCACAATTAATTCGTTGCCAATTATCTCCGTGATGATTATAATTATTCGGACTTAGTGTGTCAATTTCCATGTCGATTGGAGGTATAAATGAGTGAATCAGACTCCACAGAAGCCCAAAAGACAGATTCTGTTTTATTATGTAATCGTCATTATTATAATGATTCTTATTAATCTGTTTCTGATTCCTTCTCTCGGGCGGCAACAGACCGAAGAGATTCCATATAGTGATTTTCTGTCATTATTAGACGCGAAAAGGGTCTTGCAGGCAAAAGTAGACTCGACATCAATAACTTTCGCCGCTGAATTAGGTAACAACATCAGAGTCTATGAAACAGGGCGAATGGAAGACCCTGAACTTGTTGATCGAATGCTTGCAGCCGGTGTTGAGTTTACTCAGGACGTCCCGACACAGGTCTCCCCGCTCCTTCAGTTGCTCTTGTACTGGGTTGCTCCAATGGCACTCTTTATCCTTGTAGGCCAATTGCTGATGCGTTACGTTACGAAGAATATGAATGGTGGAAATGGCTTCATGTCATTGGGCAAAAGCAACGCCAAAGTCTATATGGAGTCTCAAACGGGCAAGTCTTTTGCTGATGTTGCTGGAGAAGACGAAGCGAAAGCAGCTTTGCAGGAAATTGTTGATTTTTTGCATAATCCTATGAAATACAAAGATATTGGTGCACGTATGCCCAAAGGAGCACTGTTAGTGGGCCCTCCAGGTACTGGAAAAACCCTTCTGGCAAAAGCAGTAGCTGGAGAAGCCAAAGTTCCTTTCTTTTCAATATCTGGTTCAGAGTTTGTAGAAATGTTTGTTGGAATGGGTGCAGCTCGTGTGCGTGACCTATTCAAGCAAGCGCAGGAAAAAGCACCTTGTATTGTCTTTATTGACGAAATTGACGCAGTTGGTAAAAAACGTGATGCCGGGATGATCGGCGGTAACGATGAACGTGAGCAGACATTAAACCAGCTGCTTGCGGAAATGGATGGATTTGACTCCAGTAAAGGCGTTGTGATTCTAGCAGCAACAAACCGTCCGGATAGTCTGGATCAGGCCCTATTACGTCCCGGTCGCTTTGACCGCCGGATCCCAGTTGAACTCCCGGACTTGGCCGGACGCGAAGCAATTCTCAAAGTGCATGCCAAAGGAGTCCGCACTTCATCTGAGATTAATTATCATGATGTAGCCCTAGCAACAAGCGGAACATCCGGCGCCGAATTGGCAAACATTATTAATGAGGGTGCCTTACTGGCAGTTCGTGAAGGTAGAAAGCAAGTTGAACAAAAAGATCTGGAAGAAGCGATTGAAACTGTTATCGCCGGTTATCAAAGAAAAGGGGCCGTTATTCTTCCAGATGAAAAAAAGGTAATCTCCTATCATGAAATCGGACATGCTTTAGTAGCTGCCAGACAGTCTTCCTCTGCCCCGGTGCATAAGATCACAATTATACCAAGAACATCCGGCGCGCTGGGATATACCATGCAAGTAGAAGAAGACGAGCACTATCTGATGACCCGGGATGAAATCGTCAATAAGATCACGACTCTGACCGCTGGCAGAGCAGCTGAGGAACTGGTTTTCCATGAAATTACCTCAGGTGCTTCCAATGATATTGAGCAGGCAACCAAACTTGCAAGGATGATGATAACTCGCTTAGGTATGTCATCACAGTTTGATATGACTGCACTTGAATCAGTCCAAAATGCTTATCTGGGAGGTGACACCAGCCTTATTTGTTCAGAGGATACGGCATCTGCCATAGACTTGGAAGTCATGAAAATCATTCAGAAATGCCATGATAAAGCTATGGAGATATTGACCAATAATGTCACTGTCTTACATCAGCTGGCGCAGTATCTTCTGGAGAAAGAAACGATAACAGGTGATGAGTTCATGGACATTCTGAACAAATGCGATGCTGAAAAGGAACAATCCGCGCCAAACGTTGTGTCTGCCTCGGCTGAGTAAGTTCCATATATGTTCTATACTATCACACACCCCGCCTGCCGGATCAAACTGAATCCGACAGACGGGGTGTGTCATTTTATGGAAAACCGAATAAGAGCCTGGATCATTTTGTCTAATCAACTGAATCTGCACCTTGTAATGAGCAGATGACAAAGGATGCCATGCCCACGACTAAGCATGCGGAATTATAAACAGAACTTGGCATTAGACTCATATACTCTTGGTTTTCGCTGCCGGAGGAAATCGGACCATATCTTCATCACTACCTGCCATACCTAAGTTCCATTTGTAGTATCATTTCTTTTGCCTTATCTGCAATTTCAGTGTTTTCACGCGAATTCCGATAATAACGCGGTAGCATGCCACCCTTATTCGTCACAGGCTTTCTATATGTCACAGTATTACAGATAAACAATAAAGCTATATCCTGATTGTTCATGTCTTTTTCTCTGGAATATGCCTTTTTGAACTCCCATGATCCCTCTGGATTTTCCAAAAACTCAGTAGAAATCTCGTCCATGGACGTAAACCACCGGAAGAATTCCCTCTTTGGATATACATGTCCTTTAGAGAGTATATAATCAACAACAACCTTATCATCTTGAATGAATACATACACTCTGCCGATGTAGTACATATTACTGGCAATGAGTCGGAACGATTGCACACCATCCTGACTGATGTCCACAGGCAGAATATGAAACCACTTCTTCGTTAACCCAGGATATGCATCTCGCAATGAAAGCCCAAGAACACATACGGTATTATTCTTGTACCAATCATATTTCACAGCTTCTTGTGGAGTTCGTTGCCATAGAAGCAAAGGTGGCAGCTCATTCATTGAAACATCTTCAGGCTGCGAACAATTCACCCAGCTTCCCTGAGATGTCTCCACTTTCCATCCATCACTCATATCATACTGATAAAGATGCCCATCGCTGGCAAAAACTGAATATGAAACTATATCCCCGTATGGAGTATATGTAATAGATTTTGTGCCATCTTCAGTATGAAAACTATACGAAGTCAGCATTCCAGTTTCATCATAAACTGCTATGACATTCTCCCGCCCTGTACCATCGTAAATATAGGTAGAGTCACTCCTCAACTGCAATCTCTGATCATGGGAATAGTAACTGCTGATTAGATTATTATCAAGATAGTTCGATTGAATTCCATTCTGATTATAGAGACTGATCATCATCTGATTATAAGGTGGGAGATCTTGTGGAAGATCATAACACACCCAATTCTGGGTAGCATAATCGTATTGAAGAGGAATTATATAAGTATCCCCGTTTTGGCTGAACTGTATATCAACAGCCTCATAACCTTCATCTTGCATGGTCAGTTGATTGTTATAAATACGTACATTGCCAAGTGGTAGATGTTGCAGGCGTTGTGCTGCATTGGCGCCAAGATATTCCGCAAGTGAGGCAGGTGGTGCTGTAATGATATATGGCTTTTTTGGGGTTGAAACCGGTATGAAAACCGTTGACGTTGGTGTCAAAGATGGTAATGGAGTTGGGCTTATCTCAACCGCAGACGAATCAGCGTTTTCAGTACTTGTTGCCTGTGGTGCTGGTGTTGTATGAATGATTGATTTGGTTATGTCGGGAGGGGCTGGTGTTGTATGAACCTCTGGATTACTTATATCCGACGAAGTCTGCTGATGACTATCTTCATCGTAGGGTGTATTGGTTGGTTGTACTTCCCTATTATCCTCTATTTCACTTGACGGTCCATGCTGTGATTCTGAGGCTTGCTGGACATTCCCGTACTTATCACGCCATACTCTTTCATCAAAATCCCAGTATAAACGAGAAAAAGTTTCATCTGTCTCAAGTGCAGGAACGATTGCTTCAACTGCTGTAACATTACCTTGCCCATCGTACTGCGTTATAACGTAGTTTTCATCACTTACACGATACGTTAATAAATTACCATCAGCATCAAATGTCATCGAGTACTGCATTACTGGATAAGTTGCCTGATCGCTCTCCTTTGCATAGGCATATCCGTATAGACCAGTATCAGCATTCAATAGTCCATATGATAAATACTCATGATTATTACCAACATCCATGGCAATAAGATTCCCTGAACGATCTAGTACAATCATTTCGCTATCGTCGTCAGAATAGCCTTCACTAATTAGAGTAATTGACTCAACACTGTTCTTGGTTTGATTTGTATAGTTGGATCTTTCGCTAATAAACAGCCCATCATCATAAGGGTAAAGATATACAGTTGTGTCAGTACATACTATTTTTATATAAGCATCTTCCTTGAATAATGGGTTCCAATCAGTTCCCAGTGTAAGATATCCGTTGTTTTCTTCGATATGAACCAAAGGAGCTTCATTCGTAATACTAAGATTCAGGTCATCAATTGTCTTGGGTAATTCACCAGTAGCATTACTTAAGGTCCAAAGATAGAATAAAACGCACAAGCAACAGAACAGATTCTTTTTCATTTTCTACCTCCACTCGGCCCCTATAACGATAATAATCTGTCTATATTTTCACGTACTATATTCTAACTTTGCAAGAGGAAAACTAATAAAATCTGAACTATTACAAATAATTTGCAAGCAATTATGAACAAGTCATTTTAGGTATACTATAACATATATTTGTTGCACCATATATCGGGCGTTTTTTTGTTGTTTTGATACACCTTACATGTTTGCCGGAACAATATTTTTTTGTCAGCGTCAAACCTTAACTTGACCACTAGCTCAATTCTGCTTTTCATCACCGGCGAGTGCTTTTCTTTGAATGGATGTTTCCGCGTATCAGTTGTGAATAAGCAATAGGGTTGCATTTGATTCTTCATTCTTAATCTTCATATCAAAAAAAATAGACAGGAAGTAATTCCTGTCTACTATTGAAAGACTCAAATAATAACTATCAGCGCTTCACATGGAATGCTTTCATGCCCGGATAAACTGCGCTTTCTCCAAGTTCGTCTTCAATCCGGAGAAGCTGATTGTACTTCGCTACGCGTTCAGTACGAGAAGGTGCACCAGTCTTGATCTGGCAGGTGTTCAGAGCTACAGCCAAGTCTGCAATGGTGGTATCTTCTGTTTCACCAGAACGAT
>ONWQ01000210.1 GCA_900321565.1 uncultured Eubacteriales bacterium | reverse complement strand
CCGGGAAAAGGCGCAGACACGTGAGGGGAGCGCTGCTCAGACAGAAGCGGCCTCCAGAATGATGAAATGACTTTTCCTGACGCGGATCATGCCGTCGCGCTGCATGTTTCCCAGCTCCTTGGACAGTGCGCTGCGTTCCACATTCAGATAGTCCGCCAGCTGCTGACGGTCAAAGGGAATATCGAATGCCCGGCTGTGCTTCTGCAGGGCTACGGTGTTCAGGTATGCCATTACCCGGCCGCGTATGCTTTTGGGCGCGGTATGGAAACTGCGGCTGGACAGGATCATGTTTTTGTGCGCTGAGATCGTCAGAAGGTTTGCAATGCACTTGAGGACCCATGCGTCCGGAATGCCTTTCACATCCCGGATCCTGCCGCAGTGAAGGAACAGAATCCGGCAGTTTTCATTGGCTGTCACATCCACCAGCATGGGTTCACGCGGGAGCAGCGCATAGGTTTCCGCGAATACCTGTCCGGGCCCGACATGGCTGATCATGCTCCGGTTGCCCCAGACATCATTGCTCTCAATGGATACACTGCCCTCCAGGACCAGCCCCATCCGTTCCGTGACCGAGCCGGCACTCAGCAGCCGCTGTCCTTTCTGTGCGCTGGTCTCCCGCGCCTGCATGCCCTGCAGGGCTTCGCTGATTTCTGCCTGCGTCAGCCCCCGGAAAAGTGTGGTATTCTGCAAACAATCTGGTTCCATGACCATTCTCCCGTCTTTTTTCTGTAAAATGTGGTTATAACCACATACTTTCAGGCAGAATCGTACTACCATACCCATGGAAACACAAGGAGGTGCGACTCATGATCCGGAAGATCATTCACATTGACGAAGGAAAATGCAATGGCTGCGGCCTCTGTGCCTCAGCCTGTCACGAGGGCGCCATTGACATGGTGAACGGCAAGGCGAAACTCGTGCGTGAGAATTTCTGTGACGGGTTCGGCGACTGCCTGCCGGGATGCCCCACAGGCGCCATCACCTTTGAAGAGCGCGAGGCCCCGGAGTACGATGAGACCGCGGTGCGTCAGGCCCAGGCAGCCAGGCAGGCGCAGGCGGCACAGCCGGCGCATCCCGCCGGCGGCTGTCCCGGTTCCAGAATGAAGCAGTTTGCCCGGCAGGAAGAGGAAGCGGCGCCTGCAGTTCAGGGCAGGGCAGTGTCGCGCCTGGCCCAGTGGCCGTGCCAGATCAAACTGCTGCCGACCCGGGCACCCTTCTTTGACGGCACAAAGCTCCTGATCGCTGCGGACTGTACAGCCTATGCGTATGCCGACATGCATGAGGAGTTCATGCGCGGGCGGGTGACCATCATCGGCTGCCCGAAACTGGATGACGTGGATTACACGGAAAAGCTGACAGCCATCATCCGGGACAATGACATCCGGAGTGTAACCATAGTCCGCATGGAAGTACCCTGCTGTGGCGGGCTCCAGCGTGCTGCGGAGAATGCGCTGAAGTCCAGCGGCAAATTCATACCGTGGCAGGTGGTTACCATCTCCTGTGACGGAAAGATCCTGGACTGACAGGAAAACGTGGGGACAGTATCCCCGGGGACCGGGCAGTGGCTGCGCAGTCCCCGGGACCCGTGCTCTGTCACGTTGTGCACATCCGGTCCCAGGGGACATGGCTGTGAGTTTCATTGCGGTATGCAGTGGAAGGTGCTAAGATGCTTCCGGTTCCCGGATGCCTTTTTTTTGTGCATCGAATGGGGATCACTGCACCTGGAAAGGGTGCTGTCAGAGAACGAACAGGAACGAGGCATGTCTGCATGAGAAAAGAAGAAACCATTTCCTATCCGGAACTGGGCAGGATCTATGAAGGCGATTATTATCCGGACCTTCCGTTCGGGGAATACATCTGTTCAGATCAGCAGCTTCCCGCCGGCCAGCCGGTCTTCGATATCCGTGACTATGGTGCAGCTGCGGATGAACGGCTCAATACAGAACCTATCCGGCTCTGCTGCGAAGCGTGCCGGGATGCCGGCGGCGGGGTCGTTCTTGTCACAGGCGGCAGCTACCGTACCGGGACTGTCCGGCTGTACAGCCATACGACGCTGTTTGTTGCATCCGGCAGTGAGCTGATTGCCTCCAGGAATACAGAAGACCTTATCTCCCGCATCGAGGGCACGCAGGACTTTGGCCAGGAATCCAGCGGTGGTGCCATGATCCTGGCCGTTGGCGAAAAGAATATTGCCATCACCGGCGGTGGGCGGATCTGCGGCAGCGGCGAATGGTTTGTCCATGAGCCCCGGAAAAAACCGG
Source organism: uncultured Eubacteriales bacterium (assembly GCA_900321565.1). Taxonomy (GTDB): domain Bacteria; phylum Bacillota; class Clostridia; order Christensenellales; family Aristaeellaceae; genus UBA2943. The sequence continues at coordinate 12,882 of ONWQ01000210.1, read as the reverse complement.
CACTGACTCCGTTCCCGATGACCATGCTGCCCATGCGTGCGCAGGCGAAAACACCGGAAATCAATACAGTGCCTGATTCGATCCGTACCCATTACCGCGACCGGATCCGCTATGCTGAGGACAAGTATGGGGAGGGCCTGCCTGTGCTCCGGCGCCCCAGTGCCATGGTATGGCTCCTCAGATGCGAACAGGTCAGGGTAGAAAACATCATTCTGCATGATTCCATGTGCTGGACCCTGCACCCGGAGGCAAGCGATCATGTCCTGATCCGCCATGTGGTCATCGATGACAACCGCCATGTGGCAAACACGGACGGCATTGACATTTCCGGATGCCGGCACGTGGAGGTGGACCACTGTTTCGTCTCCTGTGCGGATGACGGGCTGTGCGTGAAAAATCCCGTGTATACGCACCGGGACTCGGAAGATATTTATATGCATGACTGTACGGTCAGCACGGTCATGAACGCCTTCAAGATCGGGACCGGAACCCGGTATGATATCCGGAATGTACGGGTCGAACGCTGTGATTTCATCATGCCGGACCTGTATCCCGGGTCTGTGTCCGGCATCTCCATTGAGAGCTGTGACGGTTCTGTAGTGGAGGATATCCATGTCAGCCAGATCCGCATGACGAATATCCAGTGCCCACTGTATATCCTTCTGAACCGCAGGAATGAGGCACGGATACCGTATTCGGAAGACCTGCAAAGCCTGTACTGGGGCGGAGACATCCGCCGGGTGACCATTGAACAGATCTCAGCGGAGGGTGCTGAGCTGCCGGCCATTCTGACAGGGTTCGCGGATACGACAAAGGGCGGCATACCCGTCCGGAAAGCCCTTCATGAAATCCGGATTTCCGATTATCAGGTGCGTTATCACGACAACCGGGAAGTCCTGCACCTTCCGGATGCATACGAAGAATTCCTGACGGATTATCCGGAGAGCAACGCCCATGGGGACGTGGACGCATGCGGGATCTGGGCGCGGCATGTGGATGCACTGCACGTGGATGGTGTCCGGGTGATTCCAAGAAGCTGCAATACACGCCCGGTGCTGAGGTTCCTGGATGTGCGGATGCCGGAAGGCAGCGCCTGACAACCGGAAGCCCGTCTGCGGGATTCCGCTGCCGATCCCATGGAAAGAAGCAGAGCGCATCTCATGCTTTTTCCGCATTCAGGACCGGAGCGGACTGTTTCCGCTGTGCTCCGCATCCCGGGGGAACCCGGGACAGGAACCGGCCTGACAGGCGGCTGATGCGGGCTTACAGGGAAAGAGGGAAGTGCTTTGCATGAAAACAGGGTTGCCGGGATGTGTGTATCCGGCAGCCCTGTGTGCTTCAGTGGATTATTCAGCTGTTACTGTACTGATGTGTTCGGTCAGCTGTGCAACATCTGCAGTGATCCGGGCATCGAGCGTGGCACGGTTTTCCTGCTGCCGTGCCAGTGCGGCTTCCAGTTCGGCGATCTCTTCGGAATAGTCTGCGCCTTCGCCTTTTTCCATCAGGCTGTGCATCAGGACCCACAGGTTTTCGCCGTCAAAGCGGATCATGCCTTCGCCCCAGGTGCCGGCGGCCTTGTTGAACATCTTGTCCAGCATGTACTCATAGGTCTCCTGGCTGAAGCTGTACGCGTACCAGTTGTAGTCCACGCCGGTCAGGCACTCATCCAGTGCTGTGGTCACATCGCCCGCCTGGAGTGCGGCGATCGCACCTTCCAGTGCCTCAATATTCCAGTTGGTCAGTTCATAGGGGAACACAGTGTTGTCGTCCCAGTCAAAGGCGGTGGTGGCTTGCACCGCATCCCTGAAGATGGGCTGTGTGGCGGCGTCCAGTGCCAGACCCTCGGCACGGAGCGCAGCGGCTTTTTCGGTGTTTCCGCTTTCAAGCGCTGCGGCATAGTCACGATTCAGGGCAACAATCTTTTCATCCAGCACGGCTGCGGCCTTCAGGAAGGCGTCAAGATCCGCATTGCCCTCATAGGTTTCCGCCATCACGGTGAAACGGTTGGAGAAATTCATGGGCCGGGTGGCCAGTGCGTCCAGGCTCAGCGCATACTGCCGGAACAGTTCAATGCTCTTTGCCCAGGCGGCTTCATCCACACCGAGGATCACATTGTCCATGGAAGAGTGATAAGCAGGCCCGTGATAGATGGATTCGGGTTCGGCATGGGAAGCGACAATGGCGGGAACGCCTGCGCGGACATACCCGAAGTCCTCGGTCCAGCATGTGGTGGGGGACTTGGCTTCAAAGCCATAGGCACCGTCGGCATAGATGGGCTCACCGATCTGTGCGGCGAAGGCTTCCACCTCATAGGTCGCGGCTGCGGCAAAGTCCGTGTGCCCTTGTACGGGATACATGCCGTCAATATTGAGCACCACAAAGCCGGTATCGGCCCATTTGGGATGTGTCTGGGTGATCTCGGCGTAAGCGCCGGCAGACCAGTCATACTCCGTGTCCACATGTCCCCATTCCTCCGCGCCATGGGCGATGAAGCGGATGGTCTTGTCCGGGGTGTACCCGCTGCGGACCAGTTCGCGCGCAACGGAGAGCATGGTCCCGACACCGGAGGCATCGTCAAAGAAAGAATGATAGTAGCCGTCATAGTGTGCGAAGAAGTAGATGACCTCGTCCGTTGCGCCGGGTATCTCACCCCAGACGTTCTGGCTCTGGCCGTTGCGGGTGACCACACTGTCCACGTCCAGGATCACCTTTGCCTCACCGCCGTTTTCCTCTGCGATCTGGCGCAGAATGGCTGCGCTGTTCTGGCTCAGGGAAAAGGCGGGTACGGTTTCAGGTCCGCAGTAGTCCTGGGAGCCGATGGTGTCCGCGTCATAGTAAGCATAGCCGGACACATTGCATACCAGGGCACACAGCGCACCGTGAACATGCGCTTCATAGGCAGGGATCTCCACCCACCAGTCCTCGGCCTGGTCGATATCGAACAGCACAACCTTGCCTTCGACGTCGAGGCCTTCATATTCTTCGGCCGTGCCTCTGCCCACATAGACCACGGAGACTTCCTGCATGTCACACTGAAGGTTCGTGGCAAAGCCGCCCAGCGGGAAGAACTGCTGTGCGCCGGAAGCGTCTGTGTAGTACACACGGCCACGGTTGAACGTCCAGTTGTCCAGGGTAATGGGATCCACGGTCACATTCTGCAGGCCGATCTCCTTCATGGTCTTTTCAATGAATTCTGCAGCCTGTTTTTCTGCGGGTGAGCCGCTGGAACGGTTGCCGACATCCGGATTGTCGCCCATGTCGGCAATGGTCTGGGTCACAGTGCGTGCAAAGGCAACGGCGTCACCGGACACAGGGCTCTCGGCGCATGCGGCAGTGCCTGCGCCAAAGAGGAGGGCAAGGAACAGTGCAACAAGTTTTTTCATGAGGAATGACCTCCGGTTTCAGATTATCGCAGGCTGGATGGGCAAACAAAAAGAGTGATGTGCACACACCACTCCTGCTCTTTCGTCAGATACACGCAAAGGTATCCCTGAAACAGATACTGAGATAAGGATCAGAGTCTATACAGTAAAGACTTACTTTTACTACTCTTATTGACCATCTCACCAGGATGTGCGCTCGTGCACGGTGAAACTGAGCTTCTAACTCAATCAATAGATACAGCGAAAGCTGCGTGCGAGTTCATACCCCGCATCGGCATTCGACCCCGGCTGTCCGTTCGGCCTTTGCTCATTGCGCGCGGTCATGGATCGGTGCACACGACTGCGCATGGCAGAGGGGGTCTGTCATTTACCCGGAATGACTCCTCTCATTCCTTATCTGCGACGGGCGCATTATATAGGCAACCACGGGGCCTGTCAAGCATGGCCCAGGGGGATGCAGGCGCGCTCCGGGGTCCGGTCAGGGCGGATAACATGCCCTGATTCCGGGGCAATGCGACCGGTCCGTACAGGAAATCCCGGTCCGGAGCCAGAAAAATTCCGCCGGATGGAGCACATGCAGGCAGAGAAATACCGAAAAAAGACAATCCGGATGCGGAGCCCTGGATTGTTTCCGGTACAGGGAGCTGAAAAGGAAAAACGGAACCCCGGAAACCAGATATGCTCCCCGTGAAGCGCACCGGCTGGTCGTATTCCGGTGCCGGCTTCAGGGGAGCATACAGAAGGACAGGTTTTTGTTTCGCATGATTGCCTGAACATGCTGCATGGGGGAGCGGGACGCAGTCCCGGTCCCTGCCCGGCGGAAATCCCGGGCGGGGCGGTCAGTCAGCCGGATTGGCATCCTCTGTCTTTGCTTCATTTTCTTCCGGTATCTTGGGTTCCGTTTGCTGCAGGATACCGGCCCAGCGTACCAGTTCACTGTGCAGATCAAACGTCAGCTGGGTCCGGTTCGGCTCCAGGCAGTCAAAGGCCACACGTACAGGGAACGGTTCAAGACTGCCGGAGAACGCGTTCCACGAAAGCGCATGCGGGCTGCGGAGCGCTTCCTCAGATCCCGTTCCGGGCGCAGGGGAATGCCGGAACGGCTGTCACGATGCCCGGAGAATGCGTATAACGATGTGCGGTCAGTACGACTGACGACAGGGCAGGTATGTGCAGCGCACCGGAAAATCGAAAATGACGGAAACGGATCAGGCTGCCGGCGGGGCTGAAAGCCCGGTGTGTACGAACAGATGGCCCATGCCCGGAGCGGATCGGCATATGTGTGCATGCGTTATTGCAGTTCTGCTGTTCCGCACAGTAGAGTCGGCTTTTTCACCCGGGTGCTGAACAAAATTCGTTTTGTCGTGGGAAAGCCGCCGTTCGGGTATTGCAATGACGGACTTTTTGTATATCATATACCTATAGATCTCAGCTTCTCCGATACATCTGTTCCGTGAGCAACGGGATTCTTTTCTGTACAGGGAAAGCGGAGAAAAGTGCGCCCGAATGTATAGAGTACTATTTACAATGAACAACAGGAGGCAGAAAATCAAATGAAAATCAGCAGGCAACAGAATGGGAATACACTGACTCTGGCGCTGGAAGGCCGCCTGGATACTGCCACATCGCCGGAACTGGAAGCAGAACTGAAAAACAGCTTAAACGGCTGTGACAGTCTGGTCCTGGACTTTTCCAAACTGGATTACATCTCATCGGCCGGACTGAGGGTCCTGCTCTCTGCGCACAAGACCATGAGCGGCAAGGGCGGTATGAAGATCACGCACATCAATGAAATTGTGCAGGAAGTGTTTGATGTGACCGGCTTTGCAGACATCCTCACGATTGAGTAAAGGAGGCTGGACAGCATGAAGTCTGATATCATTCAGATCGACAACCATTGTAACGGCTTTGGAAAAGCAGTGGAAGAAACCAGAAAAGTGGCTGCGTATCAGGGACTGACCCGCAAGCAATCCTTGTCCCTGGAGCTTTGCACTGAGGAAATGCTCTCCATGGTCTGCAGCATAACCGGCGCAATGAAGGCTTCCTTCTGGCTTGAAAACGAGGGAAGCAGGTATGAGCTCCATCTGTCCACCAGGACACTCATGGACAAGGAAAAGCGCAAGCAGCTGATTGCAGTTTCCACTGAAAAGAAAAACGCAGCCGCAACGACCTTCCTGGGCAGGGTCCGGGATATCTTTGAAGCGGCCATGACCAACGAGCATGTACAGACAGGACAGATCCCGGATGAAATCATGGACGACCTGGCTAATCATGTGATCCTGGAGGAAACCGAATGGGACGGCTATGAGTGTGCGGTTCTGAAAACGGTTTCCGAAAACGTTCAGGTGATCATCCGCGGCAATCAGGTGGAAATGATTGTCACAAGTATGCTCTGAGGCACAAAGTACTGCACCGGCAGTCTCATAACATAGGAAGCCCTCCTGCCTGTGGGTTTGCTGTCCGCAGGCAGGAGGGCTTCTGCTTTTCTGAGTCATGTCCCGCAGTGCAGGACGGGTTTTCGCACTGTCCGGCGCAGTGCCGCCGCTGAGGCATTTGCCCGGTGCTCAATGAGTTTTCAGTTCATATCGGGGCTGTGCAGCAGTCTCTGCACTTCACCAGCCTCCGGAGCCACCGCCTTTACCCTCTTCCGTTTCATCGCCTTTCTTTTTAACTCTGGGATCCAGGATCCGCCACTGACTTTTTCAAGTTCTTTCATATTCAGCTCATTCCTGTTGGTGCTCATCTTTCAATACTCCTTTCCGCGTGTGGTATTGTTGTATAGTTCAGCTTTCCGGTCCACTTCTCAGTCATCGTTCTGATTACAGATATAGGGGATGGTTGACATGGCAACGCCCCGGAGGACGATGCAGGTGACAGTTAGGAGCCAGCCGGCACTGACCTGGTCCATTTCATCCAGGTCCAGTTTTCTGACATTGTGATCTTTCAGATTGGCATTATTCATTCTTTCATCCTCCTTCTAAACGCTTCTTTGCCATGTGACGTTTGTTTCTTTTTTCTGCAGGAGCTTGATTGTTCCTTGCACCTGTGTATACGCAGAGCCAATGGGGGATGGAAATCGGAATGGAAAATTCAGGGAAACTCAAAATTATACAAAAATTTCTGCAACCATCTTCTGCACAGTCCTTCCGATGCGGGATTGCTGCGGGATGAAACGGGTATGCAGTAGTCCCGTGCCCGTTCCTGGGTGCCACACGGAAAAATAAAGAAAAATCCCCACAGTTCACTTCATGGATGAAGTCCTGTCGGGATGAAGCCATAGGGCTGATTGCTAGAAATTCGGTCACTTCCGGCTTAATGAAGGTAATCCCAGATGCTGACGACGTAGCCCATCTCTTCATCGGTCCAATCCACTCCATAGTCCGTGTTCAGAAAGGTTGTCACGTCGTCTTCGCCTGCCGTTCTGGCTCTGCGGATCAACACCTGAATATACCGCTTCCGATTTTCCGTCAGTGCTCCACCATTCACCTGTTCAAGCTGTTTGCTCAGGCGATTACCCGAAAAAGTCGCGGTGTGTGGTGCAAAGTTTCATTTGCCTTTTTCGGTTGCGATATTCTTCACTTTGACAATCGCGGACGTGGCACCGGAGTGATGAGGAAAACTCGATCTTTACGGTCATCCCTCCGTGGCAATCTCATTGTACGGCATCCAAGCCCCCCATTTCCCTGCTATACACATTGTGCAATGATTCTGATTTGGAATATTACTCTGCAGCTTTTCATGAATCGCCGGTATAATATGTTTGCTGAGAGTGAAAAAATGCAGGGCATAAGCAGATGATTCTTGTTTCATTCTTCGATTAATAGTATGCTATCCTTGGAATCCCATCACCGGAGGTGAACATCATGGGGACTTTTCTGAATCCTGGCTACAGTGGATTTGAAGATATCTGCAGAGGCAGGTACGTTGACAAAACCGGCATGATTGCCTTGATTAATGATACCATAGGAACCTCTGAGAAACTCACTTGCATCAGCCGCCCGCGGAGGTTTGGCAAATCCTTTGCCGCGCAGATGCTTTGCGCTTATTATGATAAAACATGCAATTCAAGTGTGCTGTTTGATGACAAGAAAATAGCCGGATCAGAGAGCTACAGAAAGCATCTTAATCAGTACGATGTGATCTACATCGATATGACGGGTATAAGCCCGGTAACCGACAACTATCGGAAAATCGTTCCATATCTTACTGAAAAGATCATGGAAGAGCTGAAAGAAGCGTATCCTGATGTCAAAGTGGATACAGATCTTCCTTCAACTCTGATTAACACAGTGAATCTTGTTGGCAATAAGTTCATCATGATCATTGATGAGTGGGATGCACCGATCAGAGAAGCTCCGTTCATTCACGAAGAGTACCTGAGATTTCTACGTTCTCTGTTCAAGAACAGCGGTATTACTTCGCGTGTCTTTGCAGCAGCTTATATGACGGGTATTTTACCAATCAAAAAAGATGGATCACAATCTGCTATTTCTGATTTTAATGAGTATACCATGCTTGGTCCGCTCCAATTTGCAGAGTATGTTGGATTTACCGAGTCAGAAGTAGCTATGCTTTGTGAAAAGCATCATTGTGACTTTGCCCGAATGAAACAATGGTATGATGGATATACATTTGAGAATACTGGCCCAGTCTATAATCCGAATTCAGTCATGAAAGCGATCCGGAACAATCGTTTCCGCTCTTACTGGACAGAAACATCTGCTGCTGAAAGTCTTCTCGGATATATTTCGAGAGACGAACGAGGACTGGGGCATACTGTTGCACAGCTCATTGGCGGAGTCAGAGTGCCTGTTGACGTTCATGGATTTGCTAATGATCTGATTACATTCAGGAGTCAGGATGATGTTCTTACATTGCTGATCCATCTGGGATACCTTGCCTATGACGAAGAGTCTGGGAAGGTCTACATTCCGAATGAAGAAATCAGGCTCGAATTTTCACGCACAATCCGAGAAGACAGGCGTATGGAAACTGTTAAGCGTATCCAGAGCAGTGACCAGCTTATCATGGACACCATTCACATGAACGCTGAGTCTGTCGCAGCGCAAATCGAGAAGGTTCACCTTGAGGCAACGAATCCTCTGAATGCAAACAACGAAAATTCGCTTCGCGCGGTGATTCAGCTCGCATATTTCAGCTACAAGGATTATTACCTCAAAATGGAGGAACTGCCAACAGGAAATGGCTATGCGGATATTGTGTATCTGCCTAAACAGGGAGAAATGATACCTGCTTTGGTGATTGAGCTGAAGTGGAATCAAACGGCAGAAACCGCGATTGAGCAGATCCGGCAGAGAAAGTACCCTGCAGTTCTGGAAGGCTATGGCAGCGATATTCTGCTTGTGGGAATCAATTACAACAAAGAAGCTCCAGCAGGTCAGAGAAAGTACACCTGTACCATCGAAAAATGGCAAGCCTGATGGTGTAATCGGGAAAAGTATAAGCGGGTCATGGATGTCCGGCCAAAAGACCATTGGTATGCGGAGACTGATTGATCCGGAGGATGCACTGATGCCTCAGTACGAGCCTGGCCGGGACAGTGCGGGCAGTGCCTGCTGCCTGAAGGCTCCTGTCAACCATATCAGTATCCTATGCGCCTGGGAAACCTTCTGCATGATCCTTTTTTATAGGGAGATTCATCCTGCCCTGTGAAAACTGAGTTATGAAGCCAGAAAACACCCGACTACAAAAGCGGAGCTTTCGAACACTGAGAAAGTGAAAGAAAGCTCCGCTTTGTTTGTCGCCTGTCATTACTTGAGCACCCATTCTTCTGCAACCATCTTCTGCACAGCCATTCCGATGCAGGATTGTTGCGGGCTGAAATGGGTATGCAGTAGTCCCGTGCCCGTTCATGGGTGCAAATGGAAGAATAAAGAAAAATCCCTACAGTTCACTTCATGGATGAAGTCCTGTCGGAATGAAGCCATAGAGCTGATTGCCAGGAATTTGGTCACTTCCGGCTTAATGAAGGTAATCCCAGATGCTGACGACGTAGTCCATCTCTTCATCGGTCCAATCCTCTCCATATGGTTGACAAACCCCGCGTTCGTGCTAGGATACAGACAGAGCAAAGTGCGACAGGTTCATACATGGAGGCTTTTTCATGTACAGTCATTCATATTATGTCGGCGTATACGGGAATACCCAGAAGACACTGCTGGCCCTGTACGACCGTGAACATCAGCGGATCGATCTGCTGACAGCGCAGTGCGTGGACCATGAGTTTCTGCCCAGAGGGTTCCATGACTTTGAAGAAATCCTGAAAAACAGTCTGGACACACTGCTTTCCAGGAACGGGCTCCGGATCGAACAGATTACAGGGGCAGCCCTGGGCCTGGCCGGGGACGACGTCAAACGCCAGCACCAGATCATTCATCAGATTCTTGAAAACATGGGTCTGAAACTGTTTGTGCATGCGAATGAAGCCGCACTGATGGTCAAGACGGAAAGTCCTTCCGGGTACGGCGTGGGTGCGATTAATAACTTCGGCTTTTCAGTCCTGGCCATTGACCGGGCGGGCAACACGGTCCAGGTCGGCGGGCTCGGGGAGATCACGGGCGACCTGGAGGGTGGGTATTCCATGGCGTCCAGTGTATGGAAAAGTATATACCGTCAGCTGTTCATCTGTGGCGAGACTACATCTATGACGGAGGATCTTTTCAGATACCTGGGCATACACACCAAGGAAGAATTTCTTGAGGAGATCACCACCATCTCTCTGTCCGGCGAAAGCCGGAACTATACGGACCGCCTGCTTTCCATCCTGTACAGTAATGCGGACCGCGGGGACCGTGTGGCGCTTTCCATTCTCCGCAATGTAGGTGAGGAGTACGCAAGGGCGATTGCCAGTGCGGCCCGGGATCTTCCGGGACTGACGAATGAAACGGTCGATGTTGTACTGGCCGGCAACCAGTTCATTCACTGCAGGAATCATACGGCAGCTGAGACGATTGATGCCTGGCTCCGGACCAATGCGGGCTTTGACTACCGGATCTACAAGCTTGGCACAAGCCCGGTATGCGGTGCGCTTCTCTGGGCCATGGAGGCGGCAGGCGAGCCTGCCGGCAACGAGGAACGGGAAAAAATCCGCAGAATGCTCTGGAGGTTCTTCTGATGTCCACAGAAATGAACAGTACGGATTATTCCGCACTTTACCGGCAGGAGCGCATCCGGTTCCTGCAGTCACAGATCAATAATCATTTTCTGTATACCACTCTGGAATCCATGCGCGGGATGATGGCCATGGGTAAGACGGATGCGGTGCGCTCAAGCCTGACGCAGATGGCCACCATCTACCGGTACTGTTCCGAAACGGCGATTCAGGTTCCTCTGAGCGATGAGATCCGGATCACAGAGCTCTATCATCATCTGGTCAGTACCATGAACCCGAATGAGATTGCACTGGATATTCAGATTCCGGAAGCGGTGCAGACCCGCATGGTTCCGCGCATGCTGATTCAGCCACTGGTGGAAAATGCGCTGCTGCACGGATTTCTGCACAGCGGGATCCGGGAGGGTACGATCCTTGTTCATGCGGAAGAAATGAATGATCAGTTGTACCTGAAGATCGAGAATGACGGGGAAGGCGTGGATGCGGAAACCATCATGCAGCTCAATACCCGCAGGGAAAACACGGGCAGACAGATCGGGTTTGCCAATGTGGCAGAGAGAATTTCGCTGCTTTATCCGCGCACCGGCTCTGCAGAAATCCTCTCGGATGGCCTGCGCGGGGCGCGTGTCCACGTTGTATTCGGCACACTGTGAAGCGGGAAAGGAGGACGGCCGTGTTTCATGCAGTCCTGATTGATGACGAACCATATACACTGGAAGATATGCGCGCTTCGTTCCCTTTCTCGAAGTATGCCTTTACGGTGACAGGCATGTATACCAGTGCAGAGGAAGCACTGGGTCCGGTGCTCAGTGATCCGCCGGACCTGATTATTACGGATATCCGCATGCAGGCTTGCTCAGGTCTGGAACTGACGCAGATCCTGCGCAGGAACAGTGTTCAGTCCCTGATTGTGCTGCTGAGCGCATACCAGGACTTTGCGTACGTACAGGAAGCATTCCGGCAGGGTGTTTTCTATTATATGCTCAAGCCGATTGATGACATGCAGGCCGGGGAAGTCATCCGCAGGGCCAGCCAGGCGCTGAAAGAGCATCCGCCGGAGAGAAAACGCAAGTACTCAGACGATGCGCTGGGGAAGGCGCTTGAGTATATAGAGAACAATTACACTTCCTCACTGCAGGTGGAAGACGTGGCAGCCATGCTCTATATCAACAAGAACTACCTGTCAGATCTGTTCAGCCGGCGCCTGGGTGTCACCTTCACCCAGTACAGACACAGTCTGCGCATTCAGGACGCCAAACGACGGCTTGCTCAGACCGAAGAGGGGATTGCTGACATTGCCTATGCCGTGGGCTATAACAGCGAGAGCTATTTCTGGTCGATTTTCAAGCGCATTACCGGGAAGACACCGCAGCAGTACAGGAGTGAAATGATGGCCAGGGCGGAATCTCAGCCATCGGAAACACTTCAGAAAACGGACCTGAGGCCGTAGATGCCTCAGAAAGGACAACCGTGCCCATGCCTGCAGTGAACTCAGAGTGTGGGAAACGAAAGGACAGGATAACGATACCTGCTTTCTCTTTTCAGTCGTTCCGGGCCTGAGATACAGTGCCCGGACTTTTTGTGTGCCTCCGGATCGGTGCACAGTCAGGCGGTTTCAGTGCTGTACAGGGAAAGCCCCCGGATACCCGTCTGATTTAAAAGGATACAGTTTTTCAGAAAAAAGAGCTGAGTTTTCTGAATTGTATGTTCAGGCTGGCAAACTATAATGAAATCAGATGTAAACAAATGATACATAGGCACTGCAGAGGACCGACTTGTTGTTTTTCAATAAAGAAGAATACCAGTGACTGGATACAGGTGAAAGATGCAGAACTGAAGGACAGCCGGCTATGTATGGAAGGAGCATCATCCCATGGTCAACGGTCGTCTGAAAATAGCAACCATCGGAGGCGGCAGCAGCTATACTCCGGAACTGGTGGAAGGGTTTCTGAAACGCCTTCATGAGCTGCCGGTGGGTGAGTTGTGGCTTGTGGACGTGGAGGAAGGCCTGCATAAGCAGGAGATTGTCACAGGCCTGGCAGAACGCATGGCAGCCAGAGCCGGTGCGGACATCCGGATTGTTTCCACACTGGACCGCAGGGCTGCGCTGAAGGATGCGGACTTTGTGACCACGCAGTTCCGGGTCGGATTCCTGGACGCGCGGGAAAAGGATGAACGGATCCCGGTCAGCCATCATGTGATCGGACAGGAGACCAACGGCCCCGGAGGCATGTTCAAGGCCCTGCGCACGATTCCGGTCATCCTGGACATATGCAGGGAAATGGATGAACTCTGCCCGGATGCATGGCTGATCAGCTTCACAAACCCGTCCGGGATCAATGCGGAAGCAGTCCTGCGCCATCTGGG
>ONWQ01000191.1 GCA_900321565.1 uncultured Eubacteriales bacterium | reverse complement strand
CTGAACATCATTGTCCAGAGGACGTTGCATGGCAAGACTGGTAAACGCTTCGGTGAAATCATCAATGGCACGGTAACTGGAGCCCTGTGCGATGCGGTTAAGCATATTGAAGGCAAGGGAACAGGCAACACCGGCTACAGAAGTACCAAATGCGAACTGCATACCATTCAGTAAGTTCTGAATGCCGGACATCATCTGATCAGTGGTTGTCACATCAAGACCGGAAAGGCCTTCGGTCATGCCCATAAAGGTACCAAGAATACCGAGACTGGTCAGGAGGCTCGGGATCAGTTCAGCAAGCTGTGCGTTCCCGGGGCCGTGCGTGACAGTATCATCGTTAACGTAGTCTTCCACATTGCAGGGGAGTCCGCGACGGTCAAGCTGTTCAGCATTCTGAAGAAAGCGCAGCCAGCATCCGCGCAGACGCTTTCCCATGAATCGCGGTTCCTGCCAGACCGGACGCTCTTTGGTTGTTCCGGCTTCATCCTGCAGCTTGCGTATGGCGCGATGCATGGCTGCAGTCGTCGTCCACAGAGGAATCAGGCATTTTACCAGTCCGATGAGAGTTACTAACGCGATAAATACATAAATCAAATGATCCACAAGATGTGGGCGGAAGGATTCGAATATAGAAAGCAGGTTGCTCATGGACAGCCCTCCTTTAAGTTCTCGTGTATATTTTACAGGATATGGAAACAAGTGTAAACGAAAGGATGAATCAATTGCATTCAATGTCATAAAATCGTAACATATGATATGGGATTACAGCAGCCAGGCATTGTGCAAATCTATGTGCTCCGGCTGAAATCCCCCTGGAATGAGCTGAAGAATCCGTAGAGGCTGAAAAGGAGAAAAGGAATGCGGGTATGGATTGCGGATGACTTTGATCTGAACAGAATTGCAGAAAGTGGTCAGTGCTTTCGCTGGAAACTGATTAACAGGGATGCATATCGGATTATCTTTCGCCAGAATGTGCTTACAATACGGAAGATTTCCGAAACGTACTATGACGTGGACTGCACTCCGGAGGCATGGAGCCGGATATGGCAGAATTACTTTGATTTATCTGAGTCGTATGGTTCAATCCGTGCCATGATTTGCCGGGAAACAGACCCGTTTTTGTACCGTGCGGCACAGCATGAAAAGGGAATCAGAATTCTGTGTCAGGATCCATGGGAAATGATGGTCACATCAATTCTGACCCAGAACAGAAATATACCCATGATACAGAGATCAATCGAACTTTTATGTGCCGTTGCCGGCAACAGGCTGCCCGGAACGGAAACGATGTATGCGTTTCCGGAACCAGAAGCGCTTTTATCCTGTAATGAAGAAACACTCCGGGAGTGCAAGCTCGGGTATCGCTGGAAGTATATCCGTGCACTGGCACAGGAGGTTGTTGAAAAAGGAATCAGTCTGAATGCATTATCGGCTCTTTCTGATGAGCAACTGCATCACGAGCTTATGAAGGTTTATGGCGCCGGCCCGAAAGTGGTAAACTGTATGATGCTGTTTGCCTTCCACCGCCTGAATGCATTTCCTGTGGATGTATGGATCCAGAGGGTTCTTCAGCAATGGTATCCGGAAGGGTATCCTTTTGAATCGTATACACCGTATAACGGAGTGATGCAGCAGTACCTGTTTGCTTATATTAAGCATATATCTGAAACACACGGGGAAGAGCAGATAACAGGCAGTGAGCCTGCAGAGGGAGAGAAATGACGGATGGCCTGCAGATTCTATACCAGGACAGTAAAAAGGAAACTGCGGAACATGATTCCCATGATTTGCGAGATTGCCGGACAATTGTGTATACCGGCTGAATGGATTCTCGGTATCATGGAGCATGAGATGGCTATGATGAACGTGCTGGATGTGATTGCAGACCGGTTGGTCATACTCTACTGGCGCGGTTGGCATTTGCAGAATCGGCTGCATGTTCATCACAACCCGGAATGGAAACGGCATGGAATGATTCGGAATGACAGTTCAACCGGGTACGGGCAGATATTTGCCAGGACTGCAATGGAAGCACTGAACTTTGCACGAAGGAATCAGATCTATGATCCACAGCGCACGTTTTCGTCAGACAATCCTGAGGATATGTGGTATGTCTGGAACCGATTGCGTACTGACAGGCGTTTTAATGTGCTTGTATGTGGCCTCTGCCTTATACATGCGGGAACCAGGATCAATGAAACCAGGCCGACACAGGCATATACTCCGGATGAGGTTCGGAAGATGTTTTCAAGGTATAACGCGAAAACTGCAACCATCACAGAGTATGGCAAAGAAGTGTACAGGATCAGTATGAACTGGAAGAAATATCTGCTTCAGAATGAACTGACACATACTGAATCCTGACGGAGCGAATGCGCCGCATACTGGCGTTTGATGCAGGCCTGACAACAACGGATACAGTGGAATACCCCACAAATTATGATATTGTTTTATAATCAATTTGCTGTATGCATGGGGTTGCTGAGAGATTGTATGACGGACTGCAATCTGCCTGTCCGGACAGGATGCATTGATGGAATTCGGTTGACCCTTGGGAG
>ONWQ01000196.1 GCA_900321565.1 uncultured Eubacteriales bacterium | reverse complement strand
CAGGCATGTTCGCAGGGCGCGCTGCAGGTCAGGCATGGGTTCTCATCCGGGATCCTCTGCGCTGCACACTGTTCATTCCGGAACCAGATATTGCGCAGGAGCTCTGCCGGCTTCAGTTCACCACAGGCCAGATTGCAGGGCGCCTGGGCACAAAGAGCGCAGTGTATCATATCCGATCGCCGGATCATGGGCTGACTGTGGATCATCGCATACTCTCCTCTCACAATCACGGTCTCCGGTTCTGTATCCGGGATGCAGGGTGCATTGATCTGCAGTGGCTGAAAGGTCACATTTGCCTGCATATCCGTCTGTATTGCGCTCAGCCTGATTCCTGAGCGCCTGATACTTATAAAGAATTCCATCCGGAAACAGAAATCCCTGCACCCTGCTCATGACTTTTGTAAACCGTTCCTGTTATCCGGAACGAAAACGGCCTGTTCAGCGGACCGGGAAGGTAAAGTATGTATCCGGGTAGGGCTCATGCTCCAGAGAAAAGTGCCACCATTCCGAATCCAGTGGTCTGAAATGATGCCGGACCATGACATTCCTTAAAAGTATCCGCCGCGCCTGGCATGCCTCCGGAATCCCTTTGTAGTCCGGATGACTTACTTCGCCGAAATAGTCAAACGTTCCGCCCATGTCAGCTTCCTTCTGCAGCTGCATATCAAACAGCGTCAGATCCACAGTGCTCCCGCGGCTGTGCCCGGAATGCCGGGCAATATATCCACCCGGGATCAGGGAAGCCTTGTCCAGTTCCGGATAAAAGAAGGGTTTCATGCGTACGTCATCCGGATCCTCCGCCCAGCGCATGAAATGATCCACTGCCATTTGCGGACGGTAGGCATCAAAGATCTTGAGCCGGTAGCCCAGCCCCTGCATTTCCTCACTCACTCCCCGGAGCGCGTCTGCAGCCTCCCGTGTCATGAGGGCAAGCGGCATTTCGTACCCGTCAATACGTTCACCAATAAAATTGAAACTGGTATAATACCGGATTTCCTGGATCACGTCCGGAATCACTTCCCCGATCCGGACAAACCCGGATGCATCCTCTGAAAACTGCATCCTTATGCCTCCTTGTATGGTTCCTGCATGAGTGTCTTCGGAATACCTCCGGCATTTACGATGCATACTCATGAGTTCCTCTTTCATTATACAGAAATACTCGCTTCACAACAAGATCCTTTCCACACCAGAAGGCTCTTCCGGTGATGATCTGAAAGGATGGAAAAAACGAAAGTCCCGCTCCAGGGCTTTCGGCTTGAAAAGCTTTGTCAGCGCTCTTTCCCGAGAAAGAACAGGCCCAGCATGCCAGGGCCCACATGTGCGCCGGAAAAGGGTTCATGCTCGCAGACTGTAACGGATGCGGCCGGTGTGATCTCCAGGATCATTGTTTCCAGCTCCTTCGCATCCTGCAGGCAGTCGCCGTGGGAAATGAACACGCGCGGGCTGTCCCCTTCCACACGTTTCTCCCTGTACTTGGCCGCCAGTCCTTCAATGGCTTTCCTGCGTCCGCGCACTTTGCCACAGGATACAATGTGCCCGGTGCTGTCACCGAACAGGATCGGCTTGATACTGAGAATCGTGGCAATCGCTGCAGTCACACCGCTCACACGGCCGGTCTTTTTCAGGAAGTTCAGGTCATCTACGGTGAAATACTGACATACATGCGGGACTTCTTCATCCAGAATCCGTGCAGCCTCCCGGGCATCTTTTCCCTCGCGCATCAGCTCTGCTGCGTGAATGGCCAGGATTCCATTGCCAAACCCGCAGCCATGGGAGTCCACAATATGAATGAAGCGTGCCGGGAATTCTTCCATGAGTTCATGGGCCGCGGCAATGGCAGCATAGTATGTTCCACTGATCCCGGAGCTCATGGAAACATAGATCAGATCCTTCTCCTGTTCCAGGACCGGCCGGAAATGTGTCAGGAACAGCTGCGTATTCAGCAGGCTTGTCTGCACCTGATGTCCCTGACGGAGTGCATCATAGTACGCATGCGCATCAAAGCGGTCCACATCCCCGTGATAAGTCACCGGGTTACCATCGAGTGTATATTCACATGGCAGGAGCATGATATCCTTCAGCCATTTTTCAGGCAGATTGGCACTGCCATCCGCAAACACCACAAAATCCATATCTGTACCTCCGTAACAGGACCGGGATATCGTTTGAGCTGATTGGGTTACCTGTCGCATGTCATGTGGCAGTTTCAGTCAGAATCAATCCCTGGTCCGTATATAAGTAATGCCTCCGCGGAACCTTGCCATATGGCTTCCCGCAGAGGACCAAGTTCAGATTTAATCCGCCGGAATTCCGGCACATTCCTTCAGGTACACAGCGTTTGCTGCAACAGGAAGTGAAGAAAGTATACCATATTGTCAGAAAATAAGAAAGCACACGAAGATTCAGCAGGCTGGTTATCAGGGGGACAATTTGTGGCAATGTGACAGAAATTGCAGACGAATGCACACTGGTGTATGATACTCCTGAGGTGATCTCCGGTGTGTATCCGTTGTTTCCGGCTCAGTATCCGGTGTTTTTTCCTGAAGACATGTCTGATCAGCGCTTTATCTGTGTGCATGCTCTTTCCCAGTCAGGATGCGCAGGCCATGCAGGGTACAGGGGCCGTCAGTTCACTCCAGGCGTTTGCTGAACGCCTTATGGAAGAAGCAGACGGACTTGTGACTTCTGTTTCAATCCCATGCAGCGAGTCGGTCCTGACACTGCTGTACTCTGACAGTCCTGTGCATCCGGGGACAGATCTCTTGTCAGAAGTGACTGCCAACTGTGGCATTCATTCCTATGCCTACAGACAGCGGCGAAATACCCTGGAACTGGAACAGCTTGAGTATTACCCCGGCCGGAAGATCCATGCAGCCTTCCGCCTTGGCAGGACAGACCGGCTCAATGATCTGGAACTGCAGACGCTTCAGGCAGCCAGGGAGATTGCATCCCTTACAGGCGGAACAGACTACGAAACAGAGCAGATGATACACGACCAGCTCTGCCGGCGTATTGTGTATCATTCCGATTCCGAACCCTGGAGCGCAGATGATACAGCCATCGGTGCGCTCATCCATGGCATGGCAGACTGTGACGGGTATGCGGATGCCATGTACCTGTGCGGACAACTGGCCGGTCTGGATGTGCGGTATGTGCATGGGACGGCATCCCCTGCACTGAAAGCACTCGGGCAGGTCAGTCTCCAGTCGGACAATTCACACATGTGGAACATGGTCTGTATTCAGGGGCACTGGCTCATGCTGGATGTCACCTGGGATGACCATGACAGAAACACTGGCTATCTGTTCTATAATCTGGGTATGGATGAAGCGGATGCCAGTTACTGCTGGGCGAAGGATACTCATGCGTGCACGCTCTGGCCGGTTACGGACAATGCGGACCGGACCCAGGCCGCCAGATACTATCGTGCAGACACTATGGATGCACTGTATCAGGTCATGCGGGAAACCGCCGAAAAGAAAATCCCGCGGCTTATTGTCACGGGAAGCATGGCTCAGGCATGGCTGAAAAACGCTCAGCCATACAATGAGATACTGATGTCTGTCGGTGCAGAATCCTTCACAGCATCCTGCAGTGCAAGCGCTGTGGAATTTACTGATATCGTCTATCCGGATTCCTTCCGTGTATGCGACCGGGTGGAAGAAATTCCGGAGTACATCGAACAATGTCGCAAGAATCAGATCACAACTTTTACAGTCTGCCTTCACCCGGATATCCGTCCGGGACTGATGGCCAATGACTGGGCAAACATGATATCCCTGCTTTCCCGGACAAAGCTGGAATCCACGCATTTCAGCTACACGGATACAGGAAAATGCATATTTACCGATGTTGCCTTTCTGGACTATCTGCCGGATGCTGCTTCCCTTTCAGAAGCCCGCTCCTTTCTGCATGATGCGCTCCTGAATCAGCCGGAACAGGCACAGTTGGTCCTGAGATGGTCTTTTGTGCCGGACACGGTCATGAATGAACTTGCTTCCGCTGTCTATGCCATGGGTGTGCAGTCTTTCCAGTGGTCTATGAACGGTCAGCGCCTGAGTCTTTCCGGTATCCGGTATTATGATTCCTTCATACTTGCTGAACGGTATGACGAGGCAGAAGCGTACGTCCGTCAGGCCCAGCGCCTCGGGCAGGTTTCCCTTCGCATTTATTGCTCCGAAACACTGTATCAGGAGCTGATGCAGAATCATGCAGAAGCGTTCTTTGGTATGCTCAGGTCTGCGGGGTACCGGAATCCATCCGTGTATTACGATGAGGAAACCTTCTGCCTGATCGCAGATAACTCGCAGTGATGGTTGAATCCTGGCATACGTTTCTGCATCTCAGGGAACCTTGTGAACATGACTCCGGGCGGTTCCGAACATGAACTCCCGGAGTTTTCGAATACATGCATCTTTGGTGCACTCGAAAAGGCTCATGATATACCGCTGGAAATCACAGGCCTGCTTTCCCGGCTACCACCAGTCAAAGGGCACATCCGGTTTCCACCTGCCATTCCTGAAGTCCAGGCATACCGGTCCGGAACGTTGTCCTGTGTCCCTTCCAGGCACAGCCGGACGCGGAGGACACGGGGATTCTCGAAATCGAGAGGATCAGGAACTGCCGGGGCGGGACACTGAGCACGTCTGTGGCTCCGCCCCGGACAGAGTCTGATCTTGTCAGTTGTG
>ONWQ01000411.1 GCA_900321565.1 uncultured Eubacteriales bacterium | reverse complement strand
TAGCTCAGTTGGCAGAGCACTTGACTTTTAATCAAGGTGTCTGGAGTTCGAATCTCCAATGGGTCATTCTTGACTTGATTCGTCTTGCTTGCCTGTGCGGGCGTGGCGGAATGGCAGACGCGCCAGATTTAGGTTCTGGTGCCTTCGGGTGTGTGAGTTCAAGTCTCGTCGCCCGCACTATTCTCTGAAGCCCTGGAAACATGCGGTAGTAGCTCAGCTGGTAGAGTGCCACCTTGCCAAGGTGGATGTCGCGGGTCCGAATCCCGTCTACCGCTCCATAATGCGGGTGTAGCTCAATGGTAGAGCTCCAGCCTTCCAAGCTGGTCACGTGGGTTCGATTCCCATCACCCGCTCTCCAAGCTTCAGAGTAATCAAGGCCGTCCGTTCGGACGGCCTTTGTGTTATTGAAAAGGAGTTCGATGAGCTGTGAAAAAAACGGGAAAGAAGAGCAAGAAAGTAAAAAAGCTTGTTCAATCCGCGCGGCATCTTGCTGAAGAGATTGCCTTCCAGAATACCGTTCATGCTAATCTTGACTACTGCCTTGATACACACACGCTCTGTCGGGTAAGACTGGCACATGACAGCTGGACCGCTGCCCGCATCTGGTGGGTACTCAGCCTGAGCCGGGACTATGTCTACGCAGCCCACGTCACAGGCTTTCAGCTCGATGGATATGAAATCGTGCCCATCGGATGTATTGCCGAGGCTATTCCCATGGTGCATTACACAGACCAGTGTTCCATGATGGAACTTGCTTTCCCTGAAGACTATCCGGATCTCGAACTGGTCTCATTGCCTCAGCTCTTTGCAGATCTTGGCGCACTGGAATGCTGCATTCAGATCGGTCATGAAGAGGTTCGGGAAGAAAACAGTCATACCGTAATCGGCCGCATTGAGAAAATCGGAAAAAAGCGGGTTACCATCCGCGGGCTTGGATTGGATGACCTTGCCTGGCAGATAAAACCCGATAAGTTTCTCTACGAAGAGGTTAACCGGATCGTATTCGGAACGCAGCAGATTAACGGGTATGAAAAGCTCGCCATGAGTTATGAGGCATTCATCCGGACCGTGAATGAGAGCGTACGTCCGCCCGAGGAACTCGATGATTTCGAAGAAGGCAGAGATCTTCGGGATGTTCAGAGTGAAGACATGGTTGATATTGACGAACTGCAATCCGCGGAAGATAATTCCGAACCTGAAACTGTTACTGAACTGCTGGAAGAAGAATCTGAACTGTAAAAGGCTGGTTGATTCCAGCCTTTTTTCATTCCGGGTGATGTTTCAGATATTCAAAGATCTGTCGTGCGACCGGAGCCGCCGTACTGCCTCCGCCTTCACCATCTGCCAGGTCTTCCACCAGAACACATACACTGTATGGTGTTTCCGGATTCGCAGAGAATCCAATAAACCATCCATAGCTGATAGGTTTTCCATCGAGCGTGGATTCCGCTGTCCCTGTTTTTCCGCATACACTCATGCCTTCCACCAGGGCCCGTGTTCCTGTCCCGGACTGAACTACAGAAGCCATATATGATGTCAATACGTCTGCAGTTTGCCGGGAGATGACTCGCCGATACTGTCTTGGTTGCAATTCGAACCGGACCCGTCCATTCTGATTCTCGACGCGGAGTATCTGAACAGGTTCCATCATGATTCCCCCGTTTGCAACAGCCCCTGCAATCATGCACATATGAATCGGGGATGCTGCAATCGCGCTCTGTCCGAACCCTGACGCAGCCAGTTCCCAGTCACTTCTGTTCCTGTCTGTCGGATACTGCGAGTTTGCAACCACAAGATCCCGGAACAGGAAATTGTCATTGAACCCGAATTGTTCAGCAGTCTCCCTGAGACGACTGTTCCCGATTTCCAGCGCAATCGCTGCAAAAGCCTGATTGCAGGATACAGAAAACGCTGTACGCAGATCGACCACACCATGGTGTGCGTCTCCAAAATCATGAATCGCATGATTGTCAACCGTAAGGCTGTCTTCACACAGATAAACCCGGTACTCTGCATCCTTGTCACTCTCCAGCAGCGAACTGGCAGTAACAATCTTGAAAGTCGACCCTGGCGGATACCGGGACTGGATTGCCCGGTTCCAGAAAGGATGCCCTGTATGCTCAAGTACAGATGCTGTAATAGAATCCGGATCAAAACTCGGAAGTGATACTTCTCCGAGCAGCTCACCGGTGCGATAATTCATAACGACAGCAGCCCCATAATGGCCTCTGGTTTTTCTGACACTGTCAAAAGCAGCTACCATTTCCATACACAGGCCACTGTCAAAAGTCAGGATGACATTATCGCCCTTTGCTTTCTGACCCTTCACCGCGTCCATGGCCATTTCCCAGAAAGGACGCTCAAAGCCATACAGGTACCCTGCCTGAAAGGTTTCCACCGCATTGGATACATGACCACCTGCATCACCGATGATGTGAACCATGGCCTTGCGGCAGGCCTGGTCTTCATGAAACCGGCGCTCACCTTCATCGTCCGTGTATGCCAGAGCAATCCCGTTCCTGTCAAAAATACTTCCCTCTTCCACCCGGGATTTCTGAGAAGTCAGTCTGGGATTGGAGCGGTAGGAAAACCATCGCGTACCGTATGCAGAAACACTGTAAACGCCATAAGCGCCCAGCAGAAGAAACAGAGCCGACAGAAACAGCGCAACCATACGCATACGCAATCGCTTATTCTTCATGGTTGCTCCTTTCCCGCATAAGATTACTCTTGTAGCAGTCTGTCCGGCAGACTGAAAAAGCGGATTGTATTCATGAATGTCTGTTTTCTCAGTGTTTCTGCGTCTGTTTCCATGTACTCTGCCAGTGTTTCCAGTACAAAGCGGATATTCTCCGGCTTATTGATCCGGTCGAGTCCCGGGACATTTCTCGGAACAAGATACGGCGCATCGGTTTCCAGCATCACGCGATCCATCGGAAGATACCGGACAGCTTCCCGCAGAGACATCCCGCGCCGGTCATCGCATATCCAGCCTGTAATCCCGATCATGGTTCCTGCATCCAGGTATGCTTCCATTGTCCTTCGGTCACCGGTAAAGCAGTGTACTACCGCTCTTCCTGCTGCAGAAGGGTGTGCCCGGAGAATGTGCTGCATATCTTCGCTTGCATCCCGTTCATGAATAAACAACGGTGCTTTCAGGGTTTCCGCCAGTTCCACATGTGCCTGAAAGCACTCCAGCTGATGCTCCTTTTCAGAAAACATGCGGTTATAGTCAAGCCCGCATTCTCCGATTGCGACAATGCGCGGATTGTTCTGATACAATTCCCCGATCCGCTGCATATCATGCTCCTGTCGTCGGTCAGCGCCATGCGGATGAATACCACATGTTCCCCACACTTCATGCGTATGGGTAAATGTATGAATCCTCTCATTTTCTTCCATGTCGGACCCTGTCAGGATACAGACAACGCCCTCTTCCCATGCCTTCCTGTATACTGCCTCCGGATCCTGGAACTGACTGCAGAAAAGATTCAATCCGATATCAATGTACTGCATGCTTTATCTCCCTGTATTCTGTCTGTGCAAGCAGGATTTCTCCTGAAATCTGATCCTCGTTCACGCTGGCGACACCCTGAATAATCCCGACAAGACACATGCTGGACAGCAGGGATGAGCCTCCGGCTGAAACAAATGGCATGGTAACACCAGTCAGTGGAATCAGCTTGATAACGCCTCCAATAATCACAAACGTCTGCAGCCCCAGCATACACGTCGCTCCCATACAGAGATAAGCGTGAAATGACGACCTGGCCGCCATGGCAATTCTTGCACCACGCCAGATGAGAAGAACATACATGATCAGTATGCAGACGCCCACTATAAGCCCAAACTGTTCACAGATCACAGCGAATATGTAATCCGTGGAATACACCGGTATGGTTTTCGGTGATCCGAGTCCCAGTCCAACGCCAAACCATCGTCCGCTGGCCAGTGCCATGAGTCCCTGAGCAATCTGATACCCTGCATTCTCATAGTCTGCCCATGGATTCATCCAGACAGCGACTCTGCGTCGCACATGTGCAAACATGTGGTATCCAAGGACCGATGC
>ONWQ01000413.1 GCA_900321565.1 uncultured Eubacteriales bacterium | reverse complement strand
GTATTATCATTTCCGGAATGACAATGCACCGCTTCTGCAGATGCAAAGCCGGGAGCAGTATTTCTCATTCACTGTGCATACTGTGTTCGATTCGAAGGTCCGCTTTGATCAGAGCGGGATTGTCATGTACCTGGACAGTGAGAATTGGCTGAAGGCATCGATTGAGTATGAGAACGAACAGATACAGCGCCTGGGCAGTGTTGTGACCAATGACGGATACTCGGACTGGGCCAGTGTGGATATCGATGCCTCCGTGCGCTCGGCATGGTTCCGTCTCAGCCGCAGGGCGGATGACTTCTGTATTGAGTATTCCCGGGACGGGCAGGAGTTCAAACAGATGCGGATCTGTCATATGAACCATGGACAGGGGGAAGTCAGCTTCGGCGTGTACGCGTGCAGTCCGGAGGCATCCTCCTTCACAGCGACGTATGATCATATGCAGCTCACGGAATGCCTGTGGAAAGCGCATGATGGTCAGGCACCGGATGCGGACCTGTAAACAGAAAATCCCATAAGAAACAGCGGCTGCAGCAGGCCCGTGACCGGGCTGCTGCAGCCGCTGCTGTATTCAGATGGATTATTCCTCATCCGGTGTTTCCGGTGTATCCATCGTCTCGGATTCCGCTTCTTCCGCGGTCTCTTCGGCGGGGACATCCACGGCTTCCTCCTCAAAGAGATCGTCTTCGATCTCTTCCGGTACCGTGACTTCCACATCAGGGTCATCCTCGCGTTCAACGCGGGCGACACCGGAGATGCGGCTGCCTTCGCTCAGGCGCATGAGACGCACACCCTGCGTGCTGCGGCCGGCCAGACGGATGCTGTCCACACGGCTGCGGATGATCGTACCGTCATCGGTGATCAGCAGGATATCCTCATTGGGATGGACCAGGAGCAGTGCGGCCAGATCGCCCGTGCGCTCCGTGAGTTTCATGGCACGGATACCCTTGCCGTTGCGGCTCTGGATCCGGTACAGGTCCGGATCGGTGCGCTTGCCGTAGCCGAGAGTGGTTACGGCCATGACCTGTGTATCCGGTTCAATGATTGCAAAGTCGATCACTTCATCGTTCTCTGCCAGCTTCATGCTGCGCACGCCCATGCTGGCGCGGCCCATGGTCCGGATGGCAGTCTCACTGAAGCGGATGCTCATGCCCTTGCGGCTGCCCATGATCAGCTCGTCATGCCCGCTGGAGAGGCGTACGCCGACCAGTTCGTCCTCTTCCCTGAGCACGATGGCAATCAGGCCGTTCTTGCGCAGGTTGGCGAAATCACTCAGCGGTGTCTTCTTGACCATACCCCTGCGTGTGCCCATGATCAGGTTAAACCCTTCGGTCTCACCGCGCGGCATGGGCAGCATGGTGGAAACCTTTTCTCCTGCGGCAATCTGGAGCAGATTGACAATGGCAGTGCCACGGGCCGTCCGCCCGGCTTCCGGAATCTGGTAGCACTTGAGCGAGTACACACGGCCACGGTTGGTGAAGAACATGATCTCCTGGTGTGTATTGACAATGCAGACCTGGAGCGCATAGTCCTCATCCTTGGTCGTCATGCCGGAGACGCCGCGTCCGCCGCGGTGCTGCGCGCGGTAGGTGGACGCAGAAATGCGCTTGACGTAGCCCTCGTGAGTGAGTGTGACGACCATGTCTTCTTCCTGGATCAGGTCCTCCACGTCGATCTCGCCCTCGATCGTGGTCAGCTCGGTCCGGCGATCGTCGCCGAACTTATCCCGGATCTCGGTGATCTCCGTCTTGATGACATCCATCAGCAGGTGCTCATCGGCCAGGATGGCACTGAGCTCGGCGATGGTTTTCAGGATCCCGTCATACTCTTCCTGGAGACGGTCGCGTTCCAGACCGGTCAGGCGGGCAAGACGCATGTCCAGAATCGCCTGCGCCTGCTTGTCGGAGAACTCGAAGCGCTCCATCAGGGAAGCCTTGGCTGTGGCGGTATCGGGACTGTTGCGGATCAGGGAAACGATCTCGTCGATATGATCCAGCGCCTTGAGCAGGCCTTCCAGAATATGAGCGCGGGCCTGAGCCTTGTTCAGGTCATAGCGTGTCCTGCGCGTGACCACTTCCTTCTGGTGCTCCAGATAATAGTAGATCAGTTCACGCAGGTTCAGCACGCGCGGCTTGCCGTCCACCAGGGCCAGCATATTGGCACCGAAGGTTTCCTGAAGCGAGGTATGCTTGTACAGGTAATTCAGGATCACCTGCGGATAGACATCCTTCTTCAGTTCAATGACAATGCGCATGCCGTTACGGTCGGACTCGTCGCGGATATCGGAAATGCCGTCAATGCGCTTGTCATGGCACAGTTCGGCAATCTTGGAAACCAGGAAAGCCTTGTTGACCATGTACGGGATTTCCGTGACCACAATCCGGCTGCGGCCGTTGGGCATTTCCTCAATGTTTGACTTGGCGCGCACATCGATATGCCCGTGCCCGGTGAAGTAGGCCTCGCGGATACCGCGCCGGCCGAGGATCATGCCGCCGGTGGGGAAGTCCGGTCCCTTGATGTGCTGCATCAGATCATCAATGGTGCAGTCCGGATTGTCGATCATGCAGATGACGCCATCAATGACCTCACGCAGGTTATGCGGGGGGATATTGGTGGCCATGCCGACGGCAATGCCGTTGGAACCGTTGACCAGAAGATTGGGGAACCGGGAAGGGAGCACGGCGGGCTGGGTCAGGGTTTCGTCGAAGTTCGGGTAGAAATCGACGGTATCCTTGTCAATCCCGTCCAGAAGATGCAGGGTAAGCTTCTGCATTCTGGCTTCCGTATAACGC
>ONWQ01000414.1 GCA_900321565.1 uncultured Eubacteriales bacterium | reverse complement strand
TGTGTTACAGTAAGGCATAATCATAAAGAAGCTTTCTCCTGTCATCGGCTCCACAGCACCATAGGTGTAGCGATATTCCCGGATATGTTGACAAGGTACGCCTGGATACACATCCGCGAACTGATCTTTTCTGCATATAAATCTCAGTTTTTTATGCAGAAAGATGAAGTTTTCTGCATAAGATTTCCGGTTTTCTATGCAGAAAAGGACGGAGTGTACCAGGAATCACGGCGAACAGTCCGGGGAGATGCTCGTGATCATGGCCACCGCCCGGGCCGGAACTTCTGCGGCAAAAGAAGATGGTGAACCATGCAGACATCGGCTATCTGCCGCCTGCATGCAATTCTCATGGAATTCTCATGAATGCATACGGACAGGAGGCGGAAAGATATGGTACAATTTGACTGTGCTCAGGAGGTGAACAGCATGGCATCATTCAGCCTGGAAGATATACAGACACTGCGCCGGTGCAGTAACCTGACCTATGAGGAGGCCGTAGACCTGCTGGAATACCATGGCGGGTCGCTGGCACAGGCGCTCCTTGACCTGGAAAAACAGGGTCGGCTCAAGGATAGGGCAGCCCCGGAATGCAGCGCACAGGACAAGCAGGGATTCATCGGGCTTTTGCAGAAAGCCTACCGCATCCGGATTCAGGTGCGCCACGGGGAGGATACAATCCTGAACCTGTCCCTGATCTATCTGCTCATCGCGCTTGTGACATCGCCCTACCTGGTGGTGATCTCGCTTCTGGTTGCGCTGCTGATGGGCTACCGTGTCAAAGTCTGCCGCGCATGTGGCGCTCTGTCGCAGGTGGACCTGGAGGACACGTTCCGCCATGCCGCGGATAATATGCGCGCCTCGGTGTCCGAGTTTGCGGAGAACCTGTCCGGCAAGCCCGGAGCGGAGAAACGGCACGGGCCCATCCAGTACGGTCCCGAACCGCGGCCGGTGAAGGCACCGGAGCGTGCAGCGGCAGAAAAACCGGCTCCGGAACCCGCGCAGCCGCAGCCACAGCGCCCGGAACCCACGGCATCTAGACAGGGCATGTCCACGGAAGTCCCGGACCTGCGGACTCCGTTCCGCGTGCGCAGCCAGGATGGCAGCGTGCATTTTTCCCAGGACGGGGAAGGCTATAACCATATGACCATCGAATAACAGTGTATTCGAGCGGAAGGCAGGAAGCATCATGAACAGGATCCTGATTGTGGAAGACGAAAAGAAGATCGCGCGGTTCCTGGAACTGGAACTGCAGCATGAAGGCTATGAAGTGATCACGGCCGCGGACGGGCGCAGCGGACTGGAACGTGCGCTGCATGATGCACCGGACCTGCTGATCCTGGACCTCATGCTGCCTGAAATGAGCGGGATTGAGGTCTGCCGCCGGATCCGCCGGGAGAGCGACCTGCCGATTATCATGCTCACGGCCAAGGATGACGTGTCGGATAAAGTCATGGGCCTGGACATGGGCGCGGACGATTACATGACCAAACCCTTTGCCATTGAAGAACTGCTTGCCCGCATCCGGGTCGCCCTGAAAAAGCACCGCACGAGCGGGGAGCATGCCCATGCCGGAACACTGCATGCCGGAGTTCTGACGCTCGATCCGGTGAGCTATGAGGTTGTCTGCCGCGGCACGCCCGTAACACTGACCAAGAAGGAATTTGATCTCCTGCGCTATCTCATGGAGCATGCAGGGGAAGCCATCAGCCGGGATCAGCTGCTTCGGGATGTCTGGGAATACGACTATGCCGGGGACACGAATGTGGTGGATGTGTATGTGCGTTACCTGCGCCATAAACTGGACGAGCCCTTCCATATCCGGACCATCCAGACCATCCGGTCCGTCGGCTATATGTTCCGCTATGAAGAACTGCCGGGGAGTGAGAATGCATGAGCAACGGGACCGAAAGGGGAACCCTTCCGGCACGCATCCTGGACCGGATGCACAGCCTGGCCAGCAAGGCCAGGTTTTCTCTGACTCTGCGCATTGCGGCCCAGTACTGTGTGCAGCTCCTGCGCACAGCCCTTCTGACCTTTCTTGTGACCGCGGTCTTTCTTGTGATTATCCGTTCGGATCACTACCGGAAGATTCAGCTGCGGATCCAGGACGCACTGCCTGAAGATGTGTATACGCAGGCCGTCATTCAGGATGCCGGCACGCATGTGCGGCTGCTGGACACCGGGGATGTGGATCCCGGCGACTGGCGGCGGAAGATGCAGTATGTGTTCCCGAACGGCAATTTCCGTGAGTTTGGCGTACTGCGTACGCTGCGTTCTACCGGTCAGACGCTGCTCATCTGTCATGACCTGACGGAGGAGTACACGCTTCTTTTATGGATGCT
>ONWQ01000415.1 GCA_900321565.1 uncultured Eubacteriales bacterium | reverse complement strand
TTATTTTGCAAGCTTTTCTGTTGCTTTTGCTTGGTTCATATAGAGTTTTCAATGTTCAATCCACATTATCCATGTGGGAAGTTTGAGATTGTAAGTGAACGAAATGAACAGGAGACTGAACCGGGATCCCGGAAAATGGACAGTGTATTTCATCCCGGCTGATGAGTTCAGTCGGGTATTTTGTTGCCGGTGCGGACTGGATATGATATCCTTGAGCAGGCGATCTGAGTAGTAAAATCAGTATTTTACTATTCACTGGAGTTTCCTGCGCTGCGAATGGCCGCGCAGAAATTGGAGGTTTGTGAAATAAGTGATTAGAATCTTGTTTATCTGCCACGGGAATATATGCAGATCCCCGGCGGCTGAGCTGGTCCTGAAAAAGATGGCGGCTGAAAGTGGTCTGGCATTGTTTGTTTCTTCAGCGGCTACAACATATGAGGAAATTGGGAATGATATCTATCCGCCGATGATCCGCGCACTCGGGAAAGCGGATATTCCTGTTGAGCATCGCAGCGCACGCAGAACAACACGCCAGGATTATGATCAATATGATTACATTATCGGGATGGATCAGGAGAATATGGATGATCTGCTTGAAATCTACCATGGGGATCCGGACCATAAAGTCAGTCGCCTTCTGGAATGGTGCGGAAAGTGTCGGGATGTGGCGGACCCCTGGTATACCAGAGATTTTTCGCAGGCACTGGCCGATATTCAGGAAGGCTGTGAGGGGATTATCAGACGGCTTTCCGGAAATGAATGAAATAAGGATGGCAGACAGGTATGGCATATGATCTTTCAAACCCTTTAGTGATCGGGGTCTCTTCCCGGGCGCTTTTCAATCTGGAAGAGGAAAACGCGATCTATGAATCGCGTGGTCTTGAAGCTTACACGGATTATCAGATCAGACATGAACAGGATGTACTGAAGCCGGGAAGCTGCTTTGAGCTGATCCGTGCGTTTCTCAGGCTGAATCAGCTGCAACAGGATAAGCATCTTGTTGAGGTGATTATCATGTCGCGCAACAGCGCAGACACAAGCCTGCGTATTTTCCGCTCCATAGAGCATTACGGACTGGATATTACCCGCGCGGCGCTGACCGGCGGTGCCTGTGTATCCAGATATCTGAAGGCGTTCCGGACCGATTTGTTTCTGTCAGCGTATGCGCCGGATGTACAGGATGCAATCAATGTGGGTGTGGCAGCGGGCATGCTCATGACAGGTCATGAACAGAAAGACAGCCTGTGTGAGACTGTAGACCAGATCAGGATAGCCTTCGATGGGGATGCGGTTCTGTTCGGGTCTGAGGCGGAGCGTGTTTTTCAGCGCAATGGAGTGGAAGCATTCCGGAACTATGAGAAGACACATGCCCTGGATCCGCTGCCGAAAGGCCCGTTTGCAAACTTCCTTATGGCGTTATCCAACATACAGAGCATGTTTCCTGACCGAGAAACTACACCCATCCGGACTGCGCTTGTCACTTCACGCAGTGCACCGGCCCATGAGCGTGCCATCCGGACGCTTCGGAACTGGCAGGTGCGTGTGGATGAAGCCTTTTTTCTGGGTGGGGTCCAGAAACGGGATATACTTGGCAGTTTTGGCGCGCATATTTTTTTCGATGATCAGTGGATTCATGCGAGCGCGGCATCCGATGTTGTCCCGTCCGCGGTGGTGCCGTATAAGACAGGGGATGATCCCAGGATTGAGCGAAATGATAACCCGGAAAAGCCGGAGTGAGGAATGAAATTTGATTCGGAATGCGGAGGAATGATTATGCGTGTCATTGATCAGTTGAGCAGCCCGTACATGTATTTGCTATGCGGGGGTATAGTTCTGTTTGTTGCACTGGTCTGTGTGGTTTTCCTGGTGCGTGCATGGAAGGCAGGCCGTGCGATAGGCATGGACCCGGTTGTGATGAAGCGTGCTGTGACGGCCAGCGCGACGTTCTCAGTATTGCCTGCGATCGGGATCCTGCTGGGTGTGATCGCGTTATCGGGCAGTCTCGGAATACCATGGCCATGGCTGCGCCTGTCGGTGATCGGGGCATTACATTATGAAACACAGGTGGCAGACGCTGCAGCGGAACAGGTGGGGATCCATCTTTCTGCTTCGGAAATGACGGCCGGTGGCTTTGCTACGATCGCATTGCTGATGAGCGTCTGTATTATGTGGGGTATGATCCTGGATACAGTTTTCGGAAAGCGGTACCTGAAGCAGCTGAACCGGAACCAGAATCAGACGAACAGGAAACAGGGCGGTTTTGGCGATCATGCGATGACGGCCATGTTTATCGGAATGGTCAGTGCATATCTGGGAAGCTATCTGGGATCTTTTGTTTCTGAAAACGGGCTTCTGACGTTTACCGGCAACTGGGTACCATTGCTGGTAGCGGGTGTTTCTGCCTGTATCATGGCAGTCTTCACATACTTTTCAGAACACAGGAATATGCAGTGGCTGGATAACTTCTCCATTGCATGCAGTATGCTGATCGGTATGCTGGCGGCAGTCCTTACAGGTCTTCACTGATGGCACAATGGCGGTTTACGGAGAAGGACAGGGTTCGCAGAACAGGAGGAAAGACTGAATGAAACCGGATGATTATTATGCAATATATACGGAAAAAACGCATCGCCTGGGGCGTATTGTGTCTGTGATGACATTGTGTATGCTCGTTGGCGCGCCGTTTCTGATGGGAAAGTACCTGGGTGCGTCACCGGATGTAAACGCTGCGCTCCGCGGGTTTGTAAGCGTGGGACTTGTGTGGACAGTGTCCAGTATTGTGGAGTTTCTTGTGTATACGCCCATGCTGGGGGCGGGCGGGAGCTATCTTGCCTTTATTACGGGGAACCTGATTAATATGAAGATCCCGTGTGCGATGAATGCGAGAGAAATGGCACACACAAAAGCCGGTACGCCGGAGAATGAGATTATTTCCACGCTTTCCATTGCATCATCATCACTTGTGACCATTCTGATTCTGGCAGTCGGGGTATTACTGCTGACACCGCTTCAGCCGGTGCTTCAGAGTGAAGCGCTGCAGCCGGCTTTTTCCAATGTTGTCCCGGCACTGTTTGGCGCAATGGCATACAAGTATTTCCGCAAGGATCTGAGGCTGGCTGTGATACCGATGGGAATCATGAGCATTCTCTTTATTCTGATGCCTTCACTGACCGGGTCCACGAGCATGATGATTCTGCCAAGCGGTGCAATAGCCATCCTTCTGAGCTATATACAGTACAGAAAAAACAGGGAGAACAGAGCATGAATATGATCTGGGTTTTACTGGGCTTCATTCTTCTGGTGATCGTTTTGCTTGCTGTGGCACTGGTGCATACCATCAGCATCCCGAGCAGGAAGTCAACCTATGTTGCGCCTGCAGACGACGCAAGGTCCGCAGCGTATGCGGAGAAACTGTCGCGTATGGTACAGTACAATACGGTATCCATACCGAACACGGATCAGCGCGAGACTTTTCTGGGATTTCACAGACTGCTGGAAACACTGTTCCCTCTGGTGCACCGCCGGCTGGAAAAAACAGAGATTGACGGTAACCTGCTGTTTTACTGGAAGGGTAAGCACCATGACCGGCCACTGGTTCTGATGAGCCATCAGGATGTGGTTCCGGCAGAGGGCGAATGGGTGCACCCGCCCTTTTCCGGTGATATTGCGGACGGAAAAGTATGGGGACGGGGAACCAGTGATACCAAGTGCACGGTTATGGCTTTTTTTCAGGCCGTGGAAGAACTGCTTGCATGCGGCTATGAACCGGAGCAGGATGTATATCTGTCATCATCGTGCACGGAAGAATGGTCTGGGGACGGGTGCCCCAAACTTGTCAGTGAGCTGGAACGCAGAGGTGTTCATCCATACCTGGTCTGTGATGAAGGCGGTGGCATCATTACGGAACCGATCGGTGGGATCCATGGAAATTTTGCGATGATTGGCGTGTATGAGAAAGGGAAGGCAGATATTCTCTTTACTGCCAGATCGCATGGTGGCCATGCTTCTGCACCAGGCAAGGGGACACCGATCGCACGGCTTGCAGGTTTTGTCAACGAAATGGAAACCCACAACCCGTTCAGGAAAAGAATGTCCCCTGAGGTTGCTGCCATGTTTGCCACGTTAGCGCCGTATGCATCATTTCCTCTGAAGTATCTCTTTACAAACCTCTGGCTCTTCCGGCCTTTGCTTGTCAGGGTTTTGCCGGCGATTTCCGCACAGGCCGGGGCTATGCTGAAAACGACGATTGCCTTTACGAGACAGTCAGGGTCTGATGCGTATAATGTACTTCCGCAGGAAGCGACCCTGGGGGCGAATGTGCGGTTTATTCCGCATCAGGGGATGAAGGAGAGTCTGGAAATCATCCGGAAGCATGCAGAGAAGTTCGGACTGGACATGCAGGTCCTGCATGCAGATGATTACACGGAGGCTGTGGACATACACGGCGATGCATTCAGGCTTGTTGAACGCGTTATTGCAGAAACGTTCCCGGGCTGTGCAGGGAGTCCGTATGTGATGACGGGGGCGACAGACGCTAGACATTATCAGCGGATCTGTGATCATGTGGTAAGGTTTGCGCCTGTGATCTACGGACCGGAGCAGATGCATGGGATGCATGGTATAAACGAAACAATTGAAACCAATTGTCTTCCCGGTGCCGTGGATTTTTATAAGAATCTGATTGAAGCTGTCGGTGCCGGAACGAATGCAGTGGTATAAGTAGAAGAGTATAAAAACGCTTTGCAAATCCATTGATTGGATGTCCTGAAAAAGGTATAATCTATCTATGACTTTCACAGATCCTGCGATTTGTGGATAAGAATAAGGAGGAATCGTCTATGACGGATATGATGCTTCAGCTGAAAAAGATCGGTATTATTCCCGTGGTTGTGCTCAATGATGCAAAAGATGCACTGCCACTTGCAGAGCGGCTGGTTAAGGGTGGTCTGCCCTGTGCAGAAGTCACTTTCCGTACGGAAGCTGCAGAAGAGTCCATTCGCCAGATTGCGAAAGCATTCCCTGGTATGATCGTCGGTGCCGGTACGGTGCTGAATATTGAACAGGCAGACCGCGCCATTGATGCCGGTGCCAAGTTCATTGTGAGCCCCGGCCTGAATCCCAAGGTTACAGAGTATGTCCTCAAGAAGGGTGTTCCGATGACCCCTGGTGTCTGCACACCGACAGAGATTGAAGCCGCCATGGAGTTCGGCCTGGACGTTGTCAAGTTCTTCCCGGCAGAACCTTCCGGCGGACTGAAGATGATCAAGGCACTGGCTGCGCCCTATGTCGGACTTCAGTTCATGCCCACCGGCGGAATTAATGCAGAGATTGTCCGCGATTATCTGAAGTATGACAGGATTGTAGCTTGCGGCGGCAGTTGGATGGTTTCCGGTTCGCTGGTCAAGGAAGGCAAGTTTGACGAGATTGAGCAGATGGTGCGCGAAGCAGCCGCTATTGTAAAAGAGATCAGAGGATGATTTCAGCTTACCCGAAATATCTGTGACTGGCACGAAAGGATGAGCGACAATGGCGGGCAATGCAATTGTTGGCCAGAGCGGTGGCCCTACTTCTGTGATCAATTCAAGCCTTGCAGGTGTGTTCCAGGCCTGCCAGATGCGAGGCGCGGAGCATGTGTATGGCATGCAGCACGGTATTGAAGGACTCCTGAGCGAGAAAGTATGTGACCTGTCGCAACGGCTTTCTTCATTTATGGACATTGAACTTCTGAAACGTACTCCTTCATCTTTTCTGGGGAGCTGCCGGTATAAGCTTCCCGAGCCGGAGGAAAATCAGGAAGTCTATGAAAAACTGTTCAGGATTCTGAAGAAACTGGATATTCAGTGGTTCTTCTATATTGGCGGCAATGACAGTATGGATACGATCCATAAGCTGTCCAGGTATGGCAAGTCCGTCGGCTCCAGCATCCGGTTTATGGGTGTGCCGAAGACCATTGATAACGATCTGATGCTGACAGATCATACTCCGGGATATGGTTCTGCGGCCAAGTACATCGGCGTTGTCATGAAGGAAATCATACGTGATGCCACCGTGTACGGGAATCACTTTGTAACCATCGTTGAGATTATGGGTCGAAATGCCGGATGGCTGACTGCAGCTGCGGCACTGGCACGCGGTGAGGACTGCGAGGGTGTGGACCTGATCTGTGTACCGGAGATTCCTTTCCACACAGACCGTTTCCTGGCCAAGGTGGAAAAGATGCAGCAGGAGAGAAAGTCGGTCGTTATCGCTGTCTCGGAAGGCGTGAAACTTCCGGACGGACGGTTCGTATGCGAGCTTTCGGACGATCAGCGTTTTGTGGATGCATTTGGTCATACCAGTCTGACGGGAACAGCCAGGTATCTGGCCAATCTTGTGGCCAAGAACCTGCCGACACGCACGCGTGCTGTGGAATTGTCGATCCTGCAGCGCTGTGCTGCACATGTTTCCAGCCGGACGGATATTACGGAAGCGTTTCAGGTAGGTGGTGCAGCAGCAAAAGCAGCCTTTGAGGATGTGAGCGGAAAAATGGTTGCACTCAAGCGGCTTTCCAATGATCCATATCAGTGCACAACGGAACTGGTGAACATTGGTGATGTTGCAAACTTTGAGAAGAAGCTTCCGGTAGAGTGGATCAACGATACAAGAACAGATATGCTTCCGGAATTCCTGGCCTATGCGCGGCCGCTAATCCAGGCAGAGCTGACACCAATCTATATTAATGGGTTGACTCAGCATATCGTGGAAGAATAACAGAGACAAACGAAACACTCCCTTCAGGAACCAGGCCACAGGCTGTCCTGAGGGGAGTGTTTT
>ONWQ01000531.1 GCA_900321565.1 uncultured Eubacteriales bacterium | reverse complement strand
GTTGCGCGGTTGATTTCGTCTACAAGAAGAATATTGCAAAACACGGGACCAGACTGGAACTCGAAGCTTTGATTGTCGGGACGGAACACACGGGTTCCGGTAATATCTGACGGTAACAAATCGGGCGTACATTGAATTCTATTACATTTTCCATCCACCGACTTAGCGAGTGCTTTTGCCAGGGTTGTCTTTCCTGTTCCTGGAACATCTTGCAGAAGAATGTGCCCGCCGGCAAGAAAACCGGTCAGAACCAAATCAATAACATCATTCTGTGTGATCATGATGCTTTCAATGTTGGTTTTAATCTTTTGACCTAAATTCTGCACTTGAGAGTAATCCATGCTTGCTCCTTTCGTATATCACGCTGGCTGCAAAAGTATTGCTGGACAATATGCTATGATAAAAATGCTTTGCTGCTAATCTGATATTGCTTATCAAACAGGGAAGAATTCCGAATACTTTGTTTTTTGTAGTATGAATAAGAGATTGCTTCGCGTGTATATTATACATGAGATAGTTTTGTCAGGGAAGTGACAACAACGCAATATACGGATGAGATCCCGGACACAAGGGCTCAAATTGAACTCCTGCAGGTATGATATGAACAGGCAGAAATTAATACTTGACAGAAACAATCAAATGACTATAATAAGCATCGTTGCCTATGTGATCTGGGTGTGGCGCAGTTTGGTAGCGTGCCTGAATGGGGTTCAGGAGGCCGGAAGTTCAAGTCTTCTCACCCAGACTTAAATCCCTTGAAAGTATTAACTTCAAGGGAATTTTTGTTTTGATCTTGCAGTTCGATCCTGTTGACAGCGTGTAATACTATCTGTATCATATTCCACATACTATTGAAAGGAAGACAAGTATAATGGAAAAAGCATATTTCCAGTCAGGAATAAGTGCAACATGCATTGACCTCGGAGCAGGTACGCAACGTAGAATTCTGGCCCATAATGAACAGCTGATGGCTGTCGAAGTGTGCTTTGAAACAGGAGCAGAAGGGAAAACACATTCTCATCCTCATACTCAGTGTTCATATGTTCTTTCAGGAAAGTTTCGATATACAGTTGAAGATGAAAGCGTGGATATGATCGCAGGTGATTCAATTGTGGTTCCTTCGAACAGCATGCATGGTACAGTATGCCTTGAAAAAGGGATTCTATTGGATATATTCACACCACAGCGAGATGATTTTCTGAAATCATGACTGCTTTTGCCATTAGCGATTCATGCTAATGGCACTTATTGAGTTGTTAAAAGGCT
The DNA here is from genome assembly GCA_900321565.1 of uncultured Eubacteriales bacterium. Taxonomy (GTDB): domain Bacteria; phylum Bacillota; class Clostridia; order Christensenellales; family Aristaeellaceae; genus UBA2943. The sequence continues at coordinate 4,347 of ONWQ01000531.1, read as the reverse complement.
GAACCATGGCGTTGAACTCGGTTGGCATGTGAAGAGTAATTGTAAATGTCGACTGATTGCTTCTCTGTTTACAGGTTTCAAGTATGAATTCTTATGAATACCTGCATTCTTGTCATACATGTCATGCCTTCTTCTTTTGTATGGCAGGTTCAATAAGGAATGCTACTTTGAAACCGATGTATATACTTAATATAGTTCTCATGTTTTCTTTCCAATGCACAAAACAATTCTGCACATGTGCGAGACAGATTTGCTTTAGTATGGGGGAATACTTGATACTGCAGTTGCGAGCCATATATTCTGCTGGGATTTTTAGTCCGCTGTGATGAAGGAAGCTATATAGATAGAGCATCAGTATACTCAATTGTATGACTGCGGAATGAAGTGAGATACATTGACCTGTTTCAGGCTCATCTGTTTCATTTTAATAACATGCTGCAATCTGTTCAGAGTAATCGTATTGACAACGCAGTATCCTTTGATGTATGCACTGCATAGCTGATCATAAGTATGATCCAAAAAGTGATTCATCTGCTTATGGCAGGAACATATTTGTTCGACTGGAACTGTTATAGAGAAGCAGGGTACGTTTTACAAAGGAAGGCCTGAACGGCATCTGGTAATGATCATTATGGCTTAGGTATGAGTGCCAAACGCAGGTGATGTTCCTTGAACGTATTTATGAATTGCATAAAGCGGCATGTTATATTATTATTGATTACGCGAATTTTTGAAGATGATGCCAGGGCAGTATACTTTTTTCTCCCTGCTTGAGCCTGTGCTGAAGATTGGAGGGTCGCATGAATCCAAAGCAAGATAATCAGAAGAATGATAACAGGCGTCATATTATTATTTTTGCGGTTATAATGATTGTCGTCCTGCTTGTCAATATATCATTGACAAGAATGCTAACTGCTGAAACAGTTAAAGAAGTACCTTACAGTACTTTTCTTCAACTTCTTAATTCTGGACTCATTAAAGAAGTTGAAGTTGAGAACACACAGATTGTTTTTCGTGTTCAGCAGAACATGCAGATGGTAATGTATAAGACCGGAAGAATAGAAGACCCAGGGCTGATTACCAGACTTCGACAAGCTGATGTAACGTTTACAACGAATATCCCCAAACAAATATCTCCGATCATAGAGTTTCTGATCAGTTGGATACTGCCGTTTGCAATGACTCTCGGAGTTGGTTTTATTCTGATCAGAATGATGAACAAGCGTATGGGAGGAACCGGGGTAAACTCACTGGGATTTGGCAAGAGCAATGCAAAAGTCTATATGGAGGCTCAAACTGGCAAAACGTTTGCTGATGTTGCGGGTGAGGATGAAGCAAAAAACGCTCTGGCTGAAATGGTGGACTTCTTACATGATCCTGAAAAGTATCGGGAAATAGGAGCAAAGCTACCCAAAGGTGCCCTTTTAGTTGGACCTCCCGGAACCGGAAAAACACTGTTAGCAAAAGCAGTAGCCGGTGAAGCCAAAGTTCCATTTTTCTCAATTTCAGGATCAGAATTTGTTGAAATGTTTGTTGGCATGGGTGCTGCTCGTGTACGCGATTTGTTTAAACAGGCACAGGAAAAAGCTCCCTGCATTGTGTTCATTGATGAGATTGATACCATTGGTAAACGACGCGATTCTGGAAACATTGGCGGTAATGATGAAAGAGAACAAACTCTGAACCAACTTCTGGCAGAAATGGATGGCTTTGACTCGAGTAAAGGTGTAGTAATTCTCGGAGCTACGAATCGTCCCGACAGCCTTGATAAGGCGCTGCTCCGCCCTGGCAGATTCGACAGGCGGATACCAGTTGAATTACCAGATTTACAGGGCAGGGAAGCAATTCTGAAAGTTCATTCCCGTGATGTAAAGATGGCAGCAAATGTTGATTTTCATCAAATTGCCCTTGCAACAAGTGGAACTTCAGGCGCAGAGCTTGCCAATATTATCAATGAAGCGGCGCTGCTGGCAGTAAAAGAAGGTCGCAACTGTGTCGAACAAAAAGATCTCGATGAATCCATAGAGACAGTGCTGGCCGGATACCAGCGGAAAAACGCTGTGGTAAACCCGAAAGAACGGAAAATTGTTTCTTATCATGAAATCGGACACGCATTAGTGGCTGCAAAGCAGAATGCGTCAGCACCTGTACATAAAATAACGATTATTCCAAGAACATCCGGCACGCTGGGATATACTATGCAGGTTGATGAAGATGAACGCTTCCTGATGACTCGGGAACAGCTGTTAAATAAAATCACTACACTGACAGCAGGCAGAGCTGCAGAAGAGATTGTGTTTGAGCAAGTCACAAGTGGAGCGAGTAATGATATTGAACAGGCGACCAAACTTGCAAGAAGCATGGTAACCCGTATGGGTATGTGCCCGGCTTTTGGAATGACAGCACTGGAAACTGTACATAATGCTTACCTTGGTGGCGAAACGTCACTTGCATGTTCACAAAAGACAAGTGCGCAGATAGATGCCGAAGTAAGAAACATCATCCGTGACTGTCATCAGAAGGCGATTTCCATTCTGAAGGAGAATGAAACTCTGCTACATCGTCTGGCTGCATTTTTACTGGAACGAGAAACGATCACGGGCGATGAATTCATGGCCATTGTCAACCAGTTTTCAGAAGAGAGTGCTGAAGACTATGAAAACGTGGCATTACAGACCTGAATCAGAAGAAGTGGTCATGGAGTGTGGAACTCTCTATCCGGGAATAATGTCAGGCGAATTAGACCCTGGACATAGTATGTGTTCATGAGGAAGTGAATACTGATCAGGCTTTTCACATACTTATGAATGGAAAGTCTGTCAGACCATATGGTATCGCTTTTCGTACGAAAGCAAATCATCCATGTATTCCGATGAGGTTTTATGCCATGCTTGCTTTTGGCAAATGCAGAGCAAGCGGAATACTTGATTCTTCCAGGACAAACTGATGTAGAGTTCCTGACATAGAATCAGTGAAAGATTTTGTCTCTAATTCACCAGGCGTTCTGACAACAGCACCCAGGAAGCTCTTGGGTGCTGTTTCTTTTGTGATGAGGATTGACGGGTAAAAGACAGAATGCTATCATAAGAATATACTGGTTAGAAAAGAGAGGTGAGACTTCGTGGACGGTCATGAGAGTACCGGGGACGCAGGACCTGCGACGTTGTCTCACATTGGGGCAATTGAATAATCTTCTGCGTCTTCCTTTCTGTGACCTGTGTTTCAAACAACAGGCTTTTTTGTGTGTGAACATTCAAGGCCCAATTGAAGAAGGGAAGCAGCGGTTATGGATGAAGAAAAGAAGGAGCTTGAACTGGAAGCCGAAGAGAACAGGGAAGATGATACATTTGAACATCCCGATTATGAGCAGGAATTGATACAAATCATCAGGAGCGAAAAGACTACTGATGAGAAAAAAGAGCTTCTTGCGGATTATCACGCGAATGATATTGCCAGTGTACTGAGCGAATTGACTGCTGAAGAACGGCAGGCATTATATCAGGCTTTGGGCGCTGAAGAAGTCTCGGAGATTTTTGCTTATTTGGATGATGCCAGCGATTATATCGCTGAATTGACCCCGGATACAGCTGCCGACATTGTGCAAAACATGGATGCAGATGATGCTGTTGATATCCTGGAAGACCTGGATGAAGAGCAACAGCGGGCAATCATCCAACACATGGATGACGAAGAGGCCATGGAGGACATCCGCCTGATTCGTTCTTATCCGGATGATGAGATTGGCAGCAAAATGACTACGAATTATATTGCAATTCCACGGGGATATTCGGTAAAACAAGCAATGCGTTCGTTAGTTGAACAGGCTGCAGACAATGACAATCTTTCGACGATTTATGTTGTTGAAGATGAAAAGAATGAAGTGTTCTATGGAGCTATTAATCTTCAGGATTTAATTATTGCCCGCAATGGCACTGATCTGGAAACTCTGGTTTCGACTTCTTATCCATATGTATATGACCACGAGTCAGTTGATGATTGCATTGAACAGCTGAAGGATTACAGCGAAGACTCAATACCAGTGGTTGACAGTGACATGAAACTCCTGGGTGTAATTACATCCCAGGACCTGGTAGAAGTGGTTGACGAGGAAATGGGTGAAGACTATGCCAAACTGGCAGGTCTGACCGCGGAAGAAGACTTGAACGAGCCGCTCAAGGATTCGATCAGAAAGAGGTTGCCCTGGCTGCTTACTCTGATGGTTCTTGTCCTCCTGGTTTCTTCGGTAATTGGGATTTTTGAACCCGTGATGCAGGAACTGGCTTTCGTTGTTGCATTCCAGTCCATGATTCTGGATATGGCTGGGAATGTCGGAACACAGTCTCTTGC
>ONWQ01000416.1 GCA_900321565.1 uncultured Eubacteriales bacterium | reverse complement strand
GCCATGGAGTTATTCTGGTTGGTACCGATGATGTTCCAGCTGTTCACGGTTCCCCACTGCTGGCCTGCAAAGTACAGGGTCTCGTTCCGGGGAAGGTCAACAACTTCTGCGCCGGCACTGATGATGCCGAGCATCATAAGGGCTGCCACGAGCAGAGCAAGGATCTTCTTGGACATAGATGGATTCCTCCTTTATATTTGTTATGGCCCGTCCGGGCCAGAACTACGATGGGATCCGGCATACGGTTTCGCCGGGGATCAGGATACCGGGAACCAGGCAGTGGACAGGCTCGGTTGGCCTGCCGGCACCGGCGTGTCCGGCCAGGATGTCTGCAGCGGATGCGCCCATGCTTTCCGCGTCCTGCCGGAGTGTGGTCAGATGCGGGACCAGGTATTCGGAAAGGCTGATGCCGTCATAGCCCGTCAGACAGATGTCTTCCGGGATCCGCAGGTGCTGCCGGTTACATTCATTGAGGGCACCGAAGGCAGAAATATCATCCGGGAGCATGATGCATGTCGGCGGCGTGGGCAGGGCCAGCAGTTCGCCGAAAGCCTTCTGACACAGGTGCGGATCATGGTAGCGGACCTGCCGGAGGTAAGCCGGGTCTGTGGAAAACCCGAGGGCTTCGGACTCGGTGCGGAAGGTCTCCACACGGGTGCGGGTGACCGGTGTGTCTTCACCATGCAGGAAAGCGACCCGCCGGTGGCCCTGGGAGGCGATATAGGCCATGAGATCATGCATGCCCTGACGGTTGTCCGAGCAGATGCTGCTGATGCCTTCCGTCTCATAATCCAGGCAGACAATGGGACAGGAACTTTTCCGGACATCGTCCACGATGCCGGTGATGATGTTGCTGGCTGCAATCACCAGGATGCCGTCACAGTTCCGGTAATCCGCATGCTCTGCGTACCGGATGCTGCGCCCGCCGAGGCTGTCACCCAGAAAGAACACGTCATACCCCAGTACCTGACTGCGGTTCAGGAAGCTGTTGAGGATCTGGGAGAAAAACTCGTGCGTGAATCCCTGTTTGGTGGCTTCTTCAAAAATGATGCCGAAGCTGTAAGAACGGTTTGTGCGAAGCGCTTTGGCGGCAACATTCGGCCTGTAGCCCATGGAAAGGGCAACCTCACGGATGCGCTGCTTGGTCTTTTCGCTTACGTCCGGCGCATCATGGAGTGCCTTGCTGACGGTGGTCAGTGAAACTTCACACTTTTCCGCAATCATCCGGATTGTGGTCATGGCTGTCTCCTTCACCAATGCAGAAAAATGTTATATATGGTAAATAAACGATTACTTTAACGTTACCGTTTTGAATTATAGGAGGCGTCTGCCGGGTTGTCAAGGGGGTCCGGAAAGATTTTTTTCAGTATGGATTTTTTGAACGGGGTATGGATACGACTTGCAGAGGGCACGCCGTGGGGGTACACTGAGGATACAGGCGGCAGAATACGCTGCCGGAAGTCATGGGAAGCCGGGAGGGGAAGCAATGTCTGAACATAAGAAAAGTCTGACGATGCTGTTGTATTATCATGGAGAAAAGGATGCGGCGGTACAGTTCGCCGCAGAAATGGAGTCTTCCGGGACTGCGGATGCGATCCGTGCTGAACCCGGCAATCTGCAGTATGAATATTTTATCTGTCAGAAGGATCCGCAGACCGTATTGCTGGTGGACAGCTGGGCGGACCAGGAGGCGCTGGATGTGCATCATGCGTCCCCGATGATGTCAAGAGTCATGGAACTGCGGGAAAAGTATGACCTGCATATGCGGGCGCGGCGCCTGGTAAGCGATGAATCCGGTATGACGGAAGAGGACAGGAAGTTTATGAAACCCTGATTCCGTTCCGGGATCCGGATACCGTATGGCACGGATCCCCGCGCAGCGTCCAGGGAAGGATACGGGAACGGAGTATCCAGGAGCGCTTCTTCGGAAGCGTTTTTTGTATGAAAAAAGCGATGCCGCAGGGCATCGCGAAAGCTCAGTGGGTGATTTCCTCACGCATGCGCATGAGGTAGGCGTCCCGGGTAAGCTGGTAGGGTTCCAG
>ONWQ01000481.1 GCA_900321565.1 uncultured Eubacteriales bacterium | reverse complement strand
TGGCAGCCTGATACTCATCCAGAACGGATGCCGTGAACACCGGCTTGGACAGGAAACTGTCCACGCCCGCCTTAATGGCTTCCTCGGAAACATCGTCCCAGTGGTATGCAGTCAGCAGTATGACTGCGGATTCGTCGCCAATGCTTGAACGGATCGCCCGTGTCGTCTCGATCCCATCCATGTCCGGCATCTTCCAGTCCATCAGGATCAGTGTATACGGCATGCGGCGTGCATGATGCAGCTGGACCTTTTCCAGTGCTTCCTTCCCGGATAAGGCGCTGTCCACTGCGATCCCCTCGCGTCCGAGCACCACGCGTGCATGCTCACAGGCAACCGGATCATCATCCACTACCAGCACCTGCATATGCTCCGGCAGGATTTCCTGAATGGTTGCGCTCGTCTCCGTACGCTCCCCGATTTCCATGGGCACGGTCACCACAAAGGTTGTGCCCCTGCCTTTTTCACTCTCGACCCCAATCTCACCGTTCATCAGCTGAACCATATTGCGGGTAATGGCCATCCCGAGTCCTGAGCTGCCGTAGCGGCTGGTTGTGGACGAGTCTTCCTGCGCGAATGCGTCAAACAGATGCGGCAGGAACTCCGGGCTCATCCCGATGCCTGTATCCGCGATGGTAAAGCGCAGACTGGCATGGTTTTCAATACGCGCCGTTTCCTCCACAGTCAGCCTGACCTGTCCGCCCGCAGGCGTGAACTTGACCGCGTTACCCAGAATATTGACCAGGACCTGCCTGAGTTTCATGGCATCGCCGATATAGCTGTCCTCCACATGCTCATCTATATTGCAATGGTACTCCAGGCCTTTCTCTGCGCACTGCCCGCTGAACATGGTATTGACCACTTCCAGCAGTTTCCGGAACGAGAATGCTTCACTGCGCAGGGTCATCCGTCCCGACTCGATCCGGGACATGTCCAGGATATCATTGATCAGGCTGAGCAGGTGTTCCGCCGATGTCCCGATCTTCTTCAGATAATCCCGTGTAGTCTCCGGCGTCTGCGGATCATTGAGTGCAATCGTGTCCAGTCCGATAATGGCATTCATGGGTGTGCGGATCTCATGGCTCATGCTGGAAAGGAAGGCCGTTTTGGCCCGGTTCGCTTCTTCTGCCGAAGCCAGCGCATCACTGAGCGTCTGCTGTTGCCGGCGCGCCTCACGCGTCTGCCTGTCCACATCTGTAAAGCACGCGCCTACCGTATGCACGGTCTGGTCGTCCCTTTCCTCCGGATGCCGGACGCCCGCAAACCTGATCATTTCATAGGTTTCCCTGCCATCCCGGGAGACCAGGTAGGTGTAGGAGGTCACCCGGTGCTCCGCAAGTTCCCTGCGGATCGCTGCCGGATGTATAAAAGCCAGGAACTCCTGCCGGTACGCTTCTGTCACATACTTTTCGGCATAGCCCGTCATGGTTTTCAGGTACGGGAAATGTTCCCCTGCCCTGACCCCGTCGCGCAGTTCTGAGTGCGCCTGGTAACACACACCCTCATCCCGGTCCAGTTCAATGTAATAGACACTCCAGTAGTCAGAGGACAGGGCCGTGATCATCCGTTCCTGCTGTTCCCGGTGTTTTTCTTCCTCAAGCAGCTGCTCCTGCAGTTCCAGGCGGCGTTCCAGTTCCTGCTGCCGTGCACGGTTTTCAGCTTCGGACGTTTCCTTTTCAATCTCCAGCTGGATGCTTTTCCGGTTCTGGGTGAGCGTATACCCGAACATCAAAAGCAGAACCGCCATGGTCAGAAGACTCTGCAGCAGACTCTGAACCAGCATTTCATCGGATACACTGCGCATCTGATCGGCAATCACGCTCTCACGGATCACGTAAGTCAGCAGCCAGTCCGTTCCATTGACCGGCACAAAGCTCAGTGTTTCCTGGATTCCGTTGTATGAAAACGATACCTGCCCGCCCTGACTGTGTGTGAATGCATCCGCAAAGCGCTCATAACTGTATCCTGTTTCAAATACGGCCTGCCTCATGGCTTCCAGGAGATTCGTCTCCTCAGCAAGGCCACCCAGCACGGTATTGCTCAGAGGCACGCCGGTGTTTGTGTAGAGGTTGCAGAACGTCGTGTCCCCGCTCTGCGCTTTCACGGAAACACCGGAGAGCATTTCATCCATCTGCAGTTCCATGAAACAGGCCACCAGTTTTCTGTCAAGGAAGGTGACCGGATCCATGGGCTGTGCAATGACCACCTGTTTTTCCCGGCTCTCCAGATTCAGGACCGAAATCTCCGCGTCCCGGATTGTCCTGTAGTCAAAAGCATAGTCGTCAATATTCTCCTGTGTGCCACGGGATGTATAGATCATGCCCTGATCGTCCACAAAAGCAAACTTTTCCAACGTGTACAGCTGCCGGATCCGAGCCTGATATGCCTGCAGATGCTCCATGTCCTGCAGGTCTTCCTCAGTCAGGAGACCGAGTGCAGTCTGCATGTCACGGATCCTGTTCTGAAGATTGCTCGCAACCACCTGTTCGCGCCGTCCGGCCAGTTCATCCAGATACAGATCGCTGACAGATCGCACGGCATGCGTTGCGTTCTGCCTGGCACTCATGCCCATCCAGACTGAGCTGAGAACCAGTATCAGCAGCAGGACAAGCGTGCCGGCTATGGTCACAATCATTGTCTTTCTGGCCCGGGTTTTCATGTGCATTCCATCCTCCGAATGAATATCCATAAGCCTGCAGTCTGCTGCCGGCTCTCCGTTTCTTATCTGTTTATATGGATATTATCTCACAGAATACGCCTTCTGTACAGGGATGCTTTTATCTGCACGCATAATCCGTTTGGATGCGGAAGCTCATGTTTTTATATGTGCCGTGAGAAGTCTTTTCAGACCGGATGCCAGATGATACAATACTGTATATATACGCATTCCGGCACAGGGTTTTCAACAGTACCACAGTCAGGCACAGACCCGAAGGAGGATATCATGCTGACCATATCCCGGACCCAAGCAAGGCAGTTTATGCTTCTTATGCAGGGACTGCTGGGAAAGTATCGCTTTGTCGGAAAAGACGGAGCGCTCCGGTTCGTGCGCCAGGCCGGCTGTATTCAGTTTGATCCGGTGGATGTCTGTGGCAGGAATCCTGAACTGACGCTCTTTTCCCGGGTCAGGGGATTCCGCAAGCCGATGCTGGACAGTCTCCTGTATCAGGACCGTCTTCTGGTGGACTATGTGGACAAGGAGCTCTCCATCTGGCCGCGGGAAGACTGGCCGTACTTTGCCCCCTATCGGGAGAAAAGCCGGCTCCACGGACAGAACTTTCCGGGGCTGGATGAACTGGAGCGCCAGGCCATCGGATATATCCGGGAGCTCGGACCTGTCTGCAGTGATACCCTGCCCCTGGAAGGCAGCATTTTCTGGCATTCCTCCATGCACTGGAGCGGGCACTGGGACAGGGAATCCCCGGCTGCACGCAGCGTTCTGGAACAGCTGTATACGGACGGTGTTCTGCTGATCCATCACAAGGAAGGTTCCAGAAAATACTATGATCTGACAGAGAGATATTTTCCTCCAGAGCTCCTGACTGCCCCGGACCCATGCCCGGACAAGGCAGCTTTCCTGCGCTGGCGCATATGCCGGCGGATCGGCGCGGTCGGGCTGCTGTGGAACCGGCGTTCCGATGCCTGGCTCGGGATCCCTATGACTTCCGGGGAGCGGGAGACTGCCTTTGCAGAGCTTAAACAGGCTCACAGCATCCTGCCGGTTCAGGTGGACGGGATCCGGTATCCGCTGTACATGCTCAGCCGTGACCTGCCGCTTATGGAGTCCGTGCTTGCAGGACACGCGGACACACGCGCGCGCCTGGAATTTCTGGCACCGCTGGACCCCATGCTGTGGGACCGGAAACTCATTGAGGCCATGTGGGACTACCGGTATTCCTGGGAAATCTATACACCGCCTGCCAGGAGGAAGTATGGGTACTATGTACTGCCTGTCCTGTACGGTGACCGGCTCATCGGGCGGATCGAGCCCCGGGCAGACAGGAAAAGCGGCATACTCAGCGCTCAGAATCTCTGGCTTGAGCCCGGTGTCCGGCAGACCAGGACACTGACCGGTAGGATCGGCAAAACCCTGCAGAGACTGGCCGTATTCAACAGCTGCAGCTGCGAACGTCCGGAGTCAAGTACCCAGCACCCAAGGGTACTGGGCTTGAAATCGGGGAAGCAATTCTCCGATGGATAGTTCGGTATCCGTAAGTGCAGAGT
>ONWQ01000418.1 GCA_900321565.1 uncultured Eubacteriales bacterium | reverse complement strand
TAAAGAGGAAACAGGAAAATGTACAGTCAGCTGAAGCGGACCGGATCCGACAAAGCAAACCTATACCTGACCACTGCGGGCGCCTGGGCACTGGCCTGCGGATGCAGCGTAGGGTGGGGTGCCTTTGTCATGCCAGGAAACACTTTCCTGCCGCTGGCCGGTCCGGTGGGCTCCGCTGTCGGTCTGGGGCTCGGTGCTTTCGTGATGCTGATTATCGCGGTGAATTATCATTATCTGATGATCCGCTTTCCTGATGCGGGCGGGACCTATACATATACGAAAAAGAGCTTCGGATATGATCACGGTTTCCTGAACGCATGGTTTCTGATCCTGACCTATATGGCGATCATCTGGGCCAATGCTACCGCGCTGCCGCTGATTGTCCGGACACAGCTTGGGGATGCTTTCCAGTCCGGCTTTCATTATGAGATTGCCGGGTATCACGTCTATATGGGCGAGATGATTCTGTCTGTCGGTTCCATTGTTCTGGCTGCGCTGATTTGTCTGCGACGTAAGGCATCTAAAAGAGCGCAGATCGTGATGGCTGTGCTGCTTGCTGGTATCGTAATCTGCTTTGCGGCAGCGGCTTTGCAGACAGAGGTGTCAGAATCCTTCCGTCCGGCTTTTTCGGAAAAGCATGACAGGCTGAACGGAACATTCACTGTGTTTGCTCTGACTCCCTGGGCCTATGTGGGCTTTGAATCCATTTCCCATTCTGCCGGAGAAGCAAAGTTTGGGCTTCGGCACAGCTTCCGGATTATGGCCGGTGCGCTGATAGCCGCCGGTGTGGCTTATATCCTTCTGAATCTTCTTTCAGTCATGGCCCTGCCGGATGGCTGCAACACCTGGGTGAATTATACGGAAAACCTGGACAAACAGGAGGGACTGGCTTTACAGCCCGCCTTTTTTGCTGCGCACAGCACCATGAAGTCTGTGGGAAGTGTGATATTGGGTGTAGCTGCCCTGTGTGGCATCTTTACCGGACTGATTGGTAATTTCATCGCGCTGAGCCGGTTGCTGCTTTCAATGGCAGAGGACGGATTGCTCCCGGGGAAAATGGCTGAGACGGACAGCCGGCATGTTCCGCGCCGGATCATCCTCTGTATCCTTTTCATTTCGATCGTGCTGCCGTTTTTCGGCCGTACGGCGATCAGCTGGATCGTGGATGTGACCACGGTAGGCGCAACGATTGCCTATGCCTTTGCCTCTGCTTCTGCCTGGAAAGAAGCCAGAAAGCAGAAAAAACGGCTGTATATGGTAACGGGAATGCTGGGTATGGTCGTGTCCCTGCTTTTTGCACTGGAGTTTCTGATTCCGAACATTATTGACGTGAAAACCCTTGCGACCGAATCGTACCTGATTTTGTCGGCCTGGGGTATCCTTGGCTTCATTGCGTTCCGGGTGATTCTGAAAAAGGATGCAAGCGGGCGTCTGGGACGGTCCACCGTGGCCTGGATCGTGTTGCTGGGACTGGTCATTTTCACTTCCGGTGTCTGGATGCGCCAGACAACCGATGACGCTATCGAAGAATCGGAAGCAGAGATCCGGCAGGACATTGAATCCAGCACGGAAGACGCGGGCCCCCGGGATGACGCGTCTTCTGGATCAGGAAGTGGGGGAGTCGCTGACCAGGATCGATTCCACACTGATGGTCAGCATGACGGTTCAGTCACTGCTTATTATTGCAGCCCTGCTGATCCTGTTTGATATCTATTCCCATGTTCAGCAAAGGGAGAGAAAGACAGAGATTGCAAAAGCTCTGGCGGAGGATGCCAGCAGAGCCAAAACGAGTTTCCTTTCCAATATGAGCCATGAAATCCGGACGCCCATGAATGCGATCATTGGGCTTGACAGTATTGCGCTGCGGAATCCGGATCTGCAGCCACAGCCCCGGGATCAGCTCGAAAAAATCGGTTCCAGCGCCAGACATCTGCTTAGCCTGATCAATGATATTCTGGACATGAGCCGGATCGAATCCGGCCGGATGGTACTGAAACATGAAGAATTCTCATTCTGTGACTTTCTGGAGCAGATCAATATCATCATCAATGGCCAGTGTATCGACAAGGGACTGCAGTATGAGTGCAACGTGATCGGACCGGTGCGGGATTTCTATATCGGGGATGATATGAAGCTGAAGCAGGTGCTGATCAACATCCTCGGTAATTCGGTCAAATTTACGGATGTGCGGGGTCGGGTGAGCCTGACAGTAGAGGCAACGGAGGAAAACGGGGAGAACTGCAGCCTGTGCTTTCGGATGCAGGATACCGGCATTGGCATGGATCCGGAATACATTCCAAAACTGTTTGAAGCTTTCTCCCAGGAGAATGCCAGTGCGACGAACCGTTATGGCAGAAGCGGACTGGGCATGGCCATTACCAACAACCTGGTGAATATGATGAACGGTACGATCCGGGTAGAAAGCGAGAAGGGTGTTGGCTCTCTGTTTGTGGTTACAGTCGTGCTGGGTAAGTCTGAAAGAGTGCACCCGGTCGGAGAACCGGAAACGCAGGCTGATACGGAGAACCATCTGGCTGGTTGCAGGGTTCTGATGGCAGAAGATGTGGAACAGAATGCTGAAATTCTGGCGGATCTGCTGGAAATTGAAGGCGTTGAGGCGGAACGTGCAGAGAATGGAGAAGTAGCGGTTCGGATGTTTTCTAAAAAGGAGAAAGGATATTATGATGCTATTCTGATGGATGTCCGTATGCCGGTGATGAATGGGCTGACAGCGACTGGAGAGATCCGGAAGCTGGACAGGGACGACGCCAGAACCATTCCAATTATCGCGATGACTGCCAATGTGTTTGAAGAAGACGTGGAAAGCTCACTGCAGGCAGGAATGAATGCACATTTATCCAAGCCTATTGAACCGGACAGGCTGTACAGTGTACTGGCTGAACTGATCGGGAAAAAGGGTTAACGATAAACGTCAAGGCATGCAAGAAACGTGAAGAACCTATGAGAATCCTTCTGATAGACATTTTTGTCAGTGTAGTGTTTCAGATGTATTGAGTCTGCCGCTGCAACAGATTCTATGTGGCGTGAAGATGCCAATTGATTCAGTTATGATGTCTTTGAGCAATATTAGGATAAGTGCAGTTGCTTCGGCATTCGTATCCATACCATAGGCAGTGTTGAACTACAAATCACTTGGACAATATTGACACTGATCAAAAGTGGAAACTATACTATGAACTATGAGATGTCGCTGGAGTCAACCGAGGTGTTAATAGCACCGGAGTTGTGGCCAGTGATGTCTCATTTTGTTTAAGCACCTGCTACTATTGTTCTGCAACCTTCTACGATGTGCGTCTCTGTCCCGGCATGGCTATGCCCTCGATGGTCTTTTCATAGTTCTCACCGCCAGCCCAGGCTGGATGGAAGACAGACTCGGTTTCCTTGACCTTATGGTCTATGGTATGCATATTGTGTGAAAAATTGCTGGAATCCATTGACAGCTCGGCCACCAGTTTGCACAGGGGTTTAGCCAAGAATGTTCACCTTATTCGTTGAGCTTATGAGGTGTCTGGCATATAATGAAAGTACCTGAAAAGGGAAAAATCCAGTTTGTTTCGAACCGGACAAGTGTGTC
>ONWQ01000421.1 GCA_900321565.1 uncultured Eubacteriales bacterium | reverse complement strand
GCACCGTTGACCGTGGAATACCCATACGTATCATCCATGGGTACACGATGCTGCTGGATCACTTCTTCCCCGTTCTGTGCTCTGGAAATGATATCACCGCTGAGCACAGCCAGACCGAGTTCCATAACCCTGGACGCATTCACGTTGGTTGTGACATAGGGTAGCGTGGTCTGGATCAGTTCAAGCATCCTGTTCATGCTCATATCCTGCATGATTTTTTTCAGCAGAAGTTCAAGGAGATGTCTCTGTCTTGCCGTCCTGTAGAAGTCGTTGTCGATTTCTCTCAGCCGGGCATACATGACTGCCTGAACGCCGTCCAGGTGCTGAACACCGGCTACTCTCTGCAGTGGTTCACGTGATTTTCCATCCGTATTGTCATAGGCCGGCGGATGCTTGCGCAGATAGGTATTGATTGCACCTGCTTCCTGTTTGGTCATGTCAATATCAATACCACCAATGGAATCAATAATGGATGCCAGGCCAAAGAAATTAATGGTGACATACTCCTGGATGTTCAGATTAAAGTTGTGGTTGATGGTACGCATGGCAAGCTGGCCGCCTCCACGCGCATAGGCATTATTGATTCTGGACTTGTTACGGTACCCCGGGATCTCCACATACAGGTCACGCAGAATACTGGTCAGTTTCACAGAGCCTGTGTTCTTGTTGATGGACAGTATAATCTGGACATCCCCGTGCTGCAGGCCGCTGTCTGCATCCATGTCCCTGGACCGGGTGTCAATACCGATCAGGAGAATATTGACAATATGATCCGGCAGGTCCGGATTGATCTCCAGATCGTCCGGGTTCACCGAGTCGTCAATCTCCCAGGTGTCCATGTCCTCAATCTTTTCTTCCATTTCATCCGATATGGTAAGGTCCACAACCTCAATGTCTTCCTCGATCAGGACATCGTCCCCGATCTCCAGCTCATCTTCTGTTTCTTCGGCCAGGGACACGCACAGCCCTGAAAGAAGACACAGGGTCAGCAGGAATGCAAGAACCCGTTTCCAGTTCTGCATAGCACTTCATCCATCCTTTCTGTTCATATCATACTGATTATATCATGTCCTGTTTTCCATTGCATCCCTGAGTACACGCAGGCTCTCATGCACCCTTGTTTCATCCGTCGTCATGGCACTGTAGGGTTCCAGAATCACAGCGCCCTGATATCCGCGTTTTTCAAGCGTGCACATCAGGGCACGCCAGTCCACGATCCCCCTGCCCGGAAGAAAAAGCTCACCCGTCGGTGCATAGTCCAGTACATGGACGTGCCTGAGCGCATCCCCCATGGCGTCCAGTATGGCATACGGATCGGTTCCGGACTGAAACGCCTGCTTGGTGTCCAGAACAAAGTGCATGTCCGGAAGCAGGTCACGGATCTCACGGATGTGTTCAGGTAAGGATGCAGCACACCAGGAAACATTTTCCCAGAGCACTTCCATGCCATGGGCCTCGGCGCATTGCTGCATATCATGCATGACCGGCTTAAGACGCTGGATCTGGGCCGGTGTGATCCGTCTGCGGATCATGCCCGGGCCATGGAAGACATAGTAGCTGGCTCCCAGAGCCTCGCCGGCCGCACAGACACCGTCAAACAGGTGCAGGGCATCCTGTCGCTGGCGCGCGGATGCGGCAAACAGATCACCCTCAAACTGTGTGCCTTTCGGATGCACGGAAGCGCACGGAAGATGCCCGAGTCTTTCGCGTACGCAGGAGCCAAACGCAGCCGTGTACTCGCTGAACGTTTCCAGAAAGATCTCGCAGGTTTCAATCGGGAAGCTCAGCAGGTATTCTGCCGCTTCCTCGGTTTCCAGTCTTCCGTAGAAAGAAGCACTGCTCATGCCCAGTTTCATTCCGATACCTCCGGTTGGTTGAGCGCATCCAGTGTCCAGGAGAATGGCGGAACCATTTCTTCCATAAAATCACGGATTTCAGGCGCGTCATACTGCCGGATGGACTGCAGGATGGTTTCTGCTGCGGCATCAAACTCATGATTGCCTGCACGCTGTTCCTCAAGGCATTTGACATAGGCACTGATCCGGTCCGCAGCCTTGACAATGGTCCAGGCTTCGGTATCGCGCTCAGTCATGCAGGCATGCATCGGTTCGCGCAGATCTTCCGGCAGCATGGTGCACAGCCGGTCCACGGCCAGGCTTTCCACTTCATGATACGCTTTCTTCAGATCATTCCGGTAATACTTGACCGGGGTCGGAAGGTCTCCGGTAATCACTTCACTGGCATCATGATAGACCGCAAGGGTCATGACATGCTCCGGGTCCACGGTTTTCCCGTAGCGTATTTTCCCGATCCAGGCGATCGCATGCGCAATCATGGCAACCTGCAGTGAATGCTCTGCATCATTCTCTGACTGTGTATTGCGCATCAGGCTCCAGCGGCGGATCAGCCTCAGGCGTGCCATGTATGCATAAAACTGGTTCATTCCGTTTCCTTTCCTGTTCAGCAGCACCTTCCTGATGCCGCGGATTCCCTGAAAGTATACACGACCTGAAGTATTCAGACAATCATCAGTTGAAGAATTCAGACAATCATCAGTTTTCTGTTGACTTTCACTGCAGACAGCATATAATAATCCTGCAATTGCATCCACCGCTGGGGGTGCGGCTTCCGCCGCTGAGAGGGCTCTGCCCGACCCTTGGAACCTGTGTAGATCATCCTACCGTAGGGAAGCGGCACGCACCGGGCAACGGTGTGTCTCTTCCCGCGAGCATCGTCATCGCGGGTTTTCTATTGCAAATTTACCGGATGCAAAGAATGGAGGAACCTATGTTTTCCTTACTGTCCCATGCAATCGCTGAAGAAGCAGAAACTGTCGTTGAAGAAGTGGCTGCGGAACCCGGCTGGCTTGAATCAGCATTCAAGAAGTTCGCTGAGGCTCCCGGCTGGACCTGGCCGCTGATCATATTGCTTCTGGTCGCCGGGACTGCCGTACTTGTCTACCAGCATGGAAAGAAGATCCAGTGGTCGACCAAGATGCTTTCCGTCGGTGCCATCTGCCTTGCACTGGCCAGCGTGCTCAGTCTCATCCGTCTCTGGCGCATGCCCATGGGTGGTTCCGTCACTCCGGCAAGCATGCTCCCGATTCTTCTGTTCGCATACGCGTACGGTGCCGGTCCCGGATGCATTCTCGGTGCACTGTACGGAGTTCTGCAGTTCATACTGGATGGTGGCGAGTTTGCCTTTGCCGGACTGCTGCCGAACCTGCTCGACTATCCCATCGGGTTTGCCATGCTGGGACTCTGCGGTCTGTTCAGCAAGAGTGAACCTGACCGGCTCTCGCTGATGACCGGGATTGTGGTCGGTGCCGTCGGCCGTATCCTGTCCAGTTTCCTTTCCGGCTGGATCTTCTATGGCCAGTATGCGCCGGAAGGCTGGAACCCGCTGGTGTATTCCATCGCCTACAATGGTGCCTTTATCGGTGTGGATTGCCTCATCTGCATTGTCATTGCCTCCATGGTTGGCCTGCAGCTGATCCGCGAACTGAAAAAAGCAGCCCGGTAATCACCAAACAGAGGGGACTCCCCTCTGTTTTTGCTTGCCCTCTTTTCCGTCTTGTTGTATGATTCCTGCACGGGCTGCACACGGATCATGCCCGCAATGACGGGAAGGAATAATCACTGAGTATGATAGATCTCTGTACGCTCGGAACAGGCGGTTCGATCCCCATGCCTGACAGAGCGCTTGCAAGCCTGTATATACGGAATGAAGGCAGGGCCATCCTGCTGGACTGCGGAGAAGGCACCCAGATACAGATCATGAAACTGGGATGGGGATTCCGCTGTATAGAAGCTGTGCTTCTGACACATTATCACGCAGACCACTGTTCCGGACTCCCGGGGTTCCTGCTGGCGCAGGCCAAAGCCGGACGCACGGAACCGCTGCCGGTCTGGGGACCT
>ONWQ01000422.1 GCA_900321565.1 uncultured Eubacteriales bacterium | reverse complement strand
GCCATGGAACGGGTTGGATGAATGTCCGCCTTTGGAACGAACAACCAGTTTCATATCCGCATACCCGCGCTCACACAGGCCCACCGGGCAGATCATGACCCCTGGTGCACCATAGTCAGCGGCATCTGTCACATCTCCTGCACCCTCATCCAGTACATACTCCAGTTCAACACCCCTGGAGGCAAGGATGGATACGATCCTGCCCGCACCCTGCGAACGCGTTTCCTCATCTTCACCAAAAGCAAGGTAAACCCTGCGCCGAAAGGACCGTCCACTGGCCAGAAGATACTCCGCGCTCTCCAGGATGGCTACCAGCATTTCCTTGATATCCATCGCACCCCGGCCCCAGATATACCCGTCCTCCAGGTCTCCGGAGAACGGTCCGTGAAGCCAATCCTGTTCTGTTCCCTGAACCACAGGCACCACGTCCTGATGTGCCATAAACAGGGCAGGCCTCAGAGATGCGTCGGAACCAGGCAGTGTAAGAAGAAGACTGTAGCCGGTCTTTTCCCATACCGCTGCCTTTGCCACATGCGGATAGCTCTTCCGAATGTATGCATGCATCCGGTCAAACGCATCATACCGGATCCGTGAAGTATCCATGTAACTTGTGGTTTCAAACCGCAGCATCTGCCGAAGGTGTTCTACTGCCCCGTCTGCCGGGAAGTCAGGGTAATCATGTTCGTGAATAAACAGTTCTGAATTCAGCATGCTTCATGACAGACATAACCACAAGGACCCGGGAAGGCCCCTGTGGTTATGTATATGCTCCTGTATCGGTTTAGTCTGCCTGGGTCAGGTCCAGCTGGAAATACTTCATGGAAATCTCGGCCAGTGATCCATCTTCACGTGCTTTCTGCAGGATTTCATTGACCGCATCCACCAGGGTTGCAGTGTCCGCATCCTTTCGGAACGGGAAAACCACCGGGTCACCTTCCATGACCTGCACGATCTTGATATTGGCTTCCGGATGTTCCCGGAGATAATCCTCAATCGAGACCTGTGCATTGATAGTCGCATCCACACGGCCCTGAATCAGCAACTGTACGGTTTCGCCCAGCGTATCCACCGGTGTCAGTTCTGCGCCATAGGATTCAGCCAGTGCGGCATAGGTAGAGGATGCAGAATTGGCTGTCTTGCGGCCTTTCAGGTCTTCCACTGTCTTAATGTCTTCATTGTCCCCACGGACAACCAGGACTTTATGCGTGTAGACATACGGTGTTGAGAACGTATATTTTTCAGCGCGCTCTTCCGTATACCCGACACCATTGCAGGCAATATCAAAGCGTCCGGAATCCACACCGGCAAGAATCGAGTCCCATGCTGTCTCCTGGAAGTCCGGCTCAACACCAAGACCTTCCGCAATCAGTCGGCCGATTTCCACATCCAGACCTACCAGCTGATCGTTTTCGTCATGATAAGTCCAGGGAGACCAGTCGCCTTCGGTCGCGATCACCAGTGTGCCGCGCTCCTGAATCCGTGCAAGGAGGTCAGGCTGGGTATCCTCTGCCGATGCACCAAACACTGCCAGAACCATAAGCAGTGCTGCCAGAACAATCCATACTCTTTTCATGCTCTTTTCCTCCGTATTGAATAATCTATCATCCGGAAAACGATCTCCACCGCTTTCCCATGATGTCGTCTCTGTACCTGCAGTTAAACCGCAGATGAATTCCCGACAAAAATGCTCGGGATTAAAAGGTTTAGGAAGTCTTCCGGACTGCCCTTCCGAGCATACCGGAAGACTTGTGTGTTTGTATTCAGGGCATCTTCTCCTGCGAAGCCTTGTGATCTTCCGTCCATGAAAATTCCATGGCTGTCAGGCGCTTTTCCAGTGCGGCAAGCTTGGCCGCCGTCACATTGGGAACATCCTGCTGATTCAGGTCATCACTCGGAACAATCTTGTCACCATTCACTCTGACTACGATTGCCGGAACACCGGCTGCCGTAACATTCTCAGGCAGTGAATGCAATACCACACTCCCGGCAGCAATACGAGTGTTATGCCCGATCACCACCGGTCCCAGCACTTTAGCGCCGGCACCGATCAGTACGTTATCACCGATTGTCGGGTGACGTTTTCCCGTATCCTTTCCGGTACCACCTAAAGTCACCTGATGATAAATGGTACAGTTGTCTCCAATCTCGGCAGTTTCACCGATCACAATCCCCATGCCATGGTCAATAAACAACCCATGTCCGATCTTGGCGCCGGGATGAATCTCGATTCCGGTCTTATGCCGCCCGCGCTGGCTTACATAACGCGCCAGGAAATAACGATGATGCTGATACAGCCAGTGTGCAATCCTGTGATGCACCAACACACGGAAACCCGGATACAGCAGAATGACTTCCAGAACACTCCTTGCTGCCGGATCCTTTTTCTGAATGTTTTTCGCATCTGCCCAAAGGCTCATGATGACCCCCTGCTGATTCCCTTCATTCGTTATCCGCGGCAGTCCCGGACAGACAGTAAAAGCCAGCCGATGACTCGCAGAATATATCGCGTCCTCTTGAGGCTGTCAAGCCCGCTTCTGGATTTTGTCTGTTCCTTTTTGGTGATCTGTATTTTTCTAAGCAAATTCTCATGTCCCTTATGACCCCTGTTCATTTTTCTGTCACATTCTCACGGCACAATTCTCTTGCGGGATTCCATCTGATTGCGTAGACTATGGGAAAGATCCCCAGCATGGCAGATCGTACACATGCGCCAAACCGCAGAAGCACGTACTTCTGTGCTGCCAAAAGGAAAGGAGACAAAGGACTCAGGGGATATGTACAGCTGTATTCTGCCTGTATATGCTCCACCCGCAGAACATGAAACTCTGTATTGCCTATCACAGTCCCGGAGGAAACACCCGTTCACTAGCTTTTAAACTGGCCCACCGGCTAAAGGAAAAAGAGCCGGTACTCATTGACCTTGAGATTGAACCGCTGCCTACTGATGCCGACCTGTATCTGCTCGGTTTCGGTGTGCGCCGTAACAGCTGCCCCATGGCTGTACTCGATACCCTGAAATCGCTTCATGGCAAACGTATGCTTTTTTTCGGGACAGCTGCCCTTGGCACAAGCGAAGAATATAGCGCACGGATCCGGAACCAGATCCTGGCATTCCTGCCAGAAGACGCAGTCATGAGCGGGCTCTGGCTCAGTCGTGGTTCCCTGTCAGAGGAAGGCCGCAACTATTTTCTGGAGCAGTTGTCTTCCGGGGATCACACTGAAGTATATGAGCGCATGATCCGGGAGTGCTACGGGCATCCGGATGACAAGGATGCCGACGCTCTGTGGGAATTCTTCCGGACATTCATTAGCGAGGAGAAATAAGCCATGTCTTTTCTTGAAAAGCTGCGTACCAGAATCACCCAATGGATGACAGGCCGGAACGGACCTGATCAGTTGTCACTGGCCATGCTCATACTCTGCCTGGTCCTGCAGGTTCTCGGTGCACTCACCGGCAGCGGACTGTTCATGCTGCTCGATACAGTGCTTCTCTGTGTGATCCTGTTCCGCATGTTCTCCAAGAACCTCGAAAAACGGCGGCAGGAAAACCTGAAACTGATGACCGCCGTGTTTCGCCTTCGCACACAGTTTCAGCAGCGCAAGCTCCGCTTTCAGCGGCGCAAGGAGTACAAGTATTTCCATTGTCCAAAATGTCATGCACTGATGCGCATGAAACGTGGAGAGGGCGATAAGGAGATCCATTGTCCGAAATGCCAGCATACATTTCATCAGAAAGCCTGATCATCTGCGTATGCATACACTTTCTCCGAAAGTATGGTGATTTCTGTGTTTGGGTATATACGGCCTTACATGCCCGCACTGTCTGAAGCAGATCAGAAACGATACCGGGCACATTACTGCGGCCTGTGCCGCACACTGTATACACGTTTCGGTCTGAAAGGGCAGGCTTTTCTGAACTATGACATGACCTTTCTGAGCATGCTGCTCGCTTCGCTTTATGAACCGGCAGAAACCCTTCGCACAGCGAGCTGTGTTCCACATCCGGTGCGAAGACATGAGGAAGTGATATCCCCTGCTTCAGATTATGCAGCAGACATGACGATTCTTCTGGCATACTTCAAAGCCTGTGATGACCGTCAGGATGAAAAGAAGGCAAGCGGCTGGGCCACCACGCGCCTGCTCGGTGAAGCATTCCGGAACGTCTCTGCTCAGTATCCGAATCAGACAGTCCATATCTCCGAATGCATGCAGCAAATCCGTAAGGCAGAGACTGCCACAGACACGCAACCTGAAGCCATTGCTGCCTTTTCAGGGGAGATCCTTGCGGCCATATTTCCCTGGAAACCGGACGACTTCTGGGCCAGGGATCTGGCGAGGTTCGGCTCACTCCTTGGGCAATATGTCTACTGGCTGGATGCGGTTGTGGATGACCGTCACGACCTGAAACATCACTGCTATAACCCCCTGCATGTTCTGGGTGTCCATGCACAGGACATGCACCCGGTACTGCTCCAGAATATTTCACAGGCCGCAGAACTGTTCGAAACATGGCCGCTGGTACAGGATCTGGACATTCTGCGCAATATTGTGTACCAGGGTGTCTGGCAGGCCTATAACCAGGTACTCAGGAAGGAAGGTGTTCCCGTTGATCCGTGACCCCTACCAGGTCCTTGGCATCCAGCGCGGTGCGACCGAAGACGAGATCAAGAAAGCCTACCGCAAAAAAGCCAAGGAGTGTCACCCGGACATGCATCCGGATGACCCGGACGCCACACAGAAAATGAATGAGGTCAATGAAGCCTATGACATGCTGATGCATCCGGAAAAATACCGGGGTTCCCAGATTCCCTGGCAGAACGGTCAGTCGGGCACACAGGGTGACCCCTTTCAGGGTACAAACCCGTTTTACACCTATACAACCAGCGGTGCACAAGGCTGGAATCCATTCGGGGATTTCTTCGGAGGATCACCCTTCTATACCACACCACCGGTTCAGGATGAACCTGGAGATTCGCCACAGCTGCAGGCTGTTGTCACAGCACTCCAGCGCAGGGATTACCGGCTTGCCATGCAGATTCTCACCGGAATGCCGCAGGAACAGCGGACCGCTCGCTGGCATTATCTGATGGCACTGGTTCACGAGGGCAGCCGGAACCCCGGTTCAGCACAGATTGAGATCCGCAGGGCGATTGAACTGGATCCCAACAATCTAGTATACCGTCAGGTTCTGGAACGCTATACCCATGCCGCTGAGCCTTACGCACAGAGAAGTCACGGCAGCTACCGCCAGGTCATTGACCCACGTATGCTGATCGGTACATTCTGCCTGCCAATGCTGTTCTGCCGGTTCGGTTTCTGCTGCTGCTGAAAAAAAAGCCAGTCCCCGCAAGGACTGGTTTTTCTCATTCTGTCTGGTATACCCTGCGCCATAACGGCAGGACTGCCAGAAGGATACACACACAACCGCCGGCCATAACCAGGTGACATACATCTGCCGGTGCCCAGGCAATCAATGTGATTTTCTTCTCAAACGCAGCAAACTCCATTGCCACTACAATCAGCACACCTGCCAGTATCTGCAGGAAGGAAAGCAGCGCTTTTTTTCTGCGCCCTTTTTCAGGCATACGGTGTATACACACACCCCACACTGCCACAATGGCTATGGCGCAGAGTACCTGGTTTGCCCTGACAAACCCCAGGTAAGGCAAATGCACTACCTCACCCCTCAGCATGGCTTCCCAGAGCACCTGACCACAGGCATACAGAAGAATCAGCAGCATGAAGCGCCCGCCAGTTCTGGCATGCGTCCGGAGCGTAAGAACACCAATCAGGACGGCATACACAGCTTCCAGCATGAATATGGCCCAGCACCATTCGTCGTAATAATTCCGGACGGCAAACGGGAAGCGTTCCAGGAATCCATACCCCTGCAGCCGGAAAAGGCTGAATCTTGCCGTAAAGTCGGCTTCGTCAGGGCTGAACCAGGAACCCAGATCCAGGCCCAGGCCCTGCTCTGCCAGAAGCCCGCCGGCTAT
>ONWQ01000424.1 GCA_900321565.1 uncultured Eubacteriales bacterium | reverse complement strand
GATCCGCCGTTCAATGCACTGACCAATTGCCAGCGCTGCGGTGCACCGCTCAGGAAGTAAGCCGGTATGACACAGACAGTAACTCTGGAACAGATCCCGGAATCCTGTCACCGGATTCTTGTCGGGTTTTCCGGTGGTGCGGATTCGACCGCATTGCTCTGTCTGCTTCTGGATGCACAGCCCCGTACCGGGTTCAGAGTCTTTGCGGTCCATGTCAATCATGGCCTGCGCGGCGATGAATCGGATGCAGACGAGGCGTTTGTACGGGCATTCTGTACACAGCATGAAGTCCCGCTTCAGGTGTTCCGGCTGAGTCTGTCACCCGGAACCGGAGAGAATGAAGCCCGGGAAGCGCGGTACGCCTGCTTCAGGGAGGCTGCGCAACAGACCGGAGCCGATGCGATTGCACTGGCACATCACAGGGATGATCAGGCGGAAACACTGCTGCTTCATCTGATGCGCGGGTCCGGACTGGACGGACTGGGCGGCATGCGTGCAGTATCTGTCACAGACTGGGGAATGATCCTGCGGCCGCTTCTGTCAGCATCCCGTGAAAGTCTTGTAAAGTATCTTCAGAATATCGGACAGTCCTGGCGTGAAGACAGCAGCAATCATGGAACCCGTTATCTGCGCAATCAGGTGCGCCATGAACTGCTGCCGGACATGGAACGGATGATTCCGGGTGTGTCAGAACGTCTGGCGCATACGGCAGAGAGTATTCAGGAAGAACTCAGGTTTCTGGATATGGCTGCACAGGCCTATCTGCCATCCGGTAACTGGCCGCTGTTCCTTTCACAGACTGTCTGTAACAGAATCCCGGAAGCTCTGCTTTCCCGTGTGCTTCGTACCTGGTGGAAACAGGCGGCCGGATTCCGGTACAGTGAGCATGCACTGAGCATGGAGCAGACAAAGCGGTTTTCCGGTCTCGTGCGTTCAGCCCCGGGCAGTATATGCAACCTGCCTGAAGACTGGCGTGCATATCGTGGCTGGCAGGGCATTCATCTGCTGCCGCCATATCCCTGTCCGGTACCGGAAAAACCGGTGCTGGTACCCAGCACGGACCGGAGCGGGAACGGGGACGGCAAGCGGTATCAGAGGATTGCACAAAACCTGTATGCGAAAGCCGTGGTCAGGACCCGCAACGACGGGGACTGGATCCGTCCGTTCGGTATGCAGGGCAGGAAACCGATCAGGGAATACCTGTCAGAACATCATATAGACCGCCCGTTCCGGGACTGGATACCCATGCTCTGCTGTGGCAGTGAGGTGCTCTGGGTCTGTGGAGTGGGCGCCGGTGATGTGTCGGTTTCAACGGATGCGGCATCGGTTATGCTAGCGTGGCAGGGAGAAATCCCATGGCTATAAAGAGAAAAGGTGGGGGAGAACATGAAAAAGGATGCGCAGCTTTATAAGGATACCAAGGGAATTCTGATCCGGCATGAAGAGATTGTGAATGCAGTCCGGAAACTGGGCGAAATGATCACGGAAGACTATGCAGGCAAGGAACCTGTCCTGGTCTGTGTGCTCAAGGGTGCCTGTATCTTCTATGCAGATCTGATCCGTGAGATTGATCTGCATGTGACAATGGACTTTGTGATTGCCTCAAGCTACGGCTCCGGTACACAGTCCACAGGGAACGTCAAGATCCGGAAAGACCTGGACTTTGATATTGCCGGACGCGATGTGATTGTGGTCGAGGATATCGTGGACTCAGGGGTTACCCTGAGCTTCCTGAAACGGATTCTGGCGGATCGTGGAGCTGCATCCATCAAGATTGCCACGCTTCTGGACAAGCCGGCAAGAAGAAAGACAGACCTGAAAGCGGACTATTTCTGTTTCACCGTACCCAATGAATTCGTCGTAGGATACGGACTGGACTATAACGAGAGATACCGGAACCTGCCGGATATCTGCATACTGAAGCCTGAAATCTATAATCAGTAAGGTTCAGGGAGCCGGTGAACCGGTTGCCGGTAAGCCTTGCTGAATGATTCTGAAGAGCTGAATTCAGTACAGGAGGAACCATTCTTTGAAAAAATCATCCCATGGTTTAGTGATCTATGCGGTTCTTTTGGCTGCCATCCTGCTTCTTGCAATGACCATGAATCCGGGCAAGAATCAGACGGCAAGCAAGAGTATTACCTATCCTGAACTCCTGAGCATGATCTCGGATCACCGGGTGAATGCAGTGGCGATTCAGGGTGAACATCTCTATGGCCTGACAACCCAGAATGCAGCCCAGCGGGCCAGGTTCCCCGATGCGTATTATGATTTTGATACAGTGATCGGGAGCGACTTCCTTTATACTGTACGCCAGATGGTGGCCAAGGAAAAAGGCGTGGATGTGGACACTGTCTCGGTGGATGATCTGGGGTTCGCGGTTCAGTACCGCTCAACTTCAACCCGGAGCTGGTGGATCGATTATCTTCCGTTGCTGCTGGAAATCGTGTTCATTGGCGTCATGTGGTTCATGATCTTCCGCGTAGGCAGAAAGAATAATGCAGGCGGTCTGGGTGGTGCGGCCAATTTTTCACGCAGCCGTGCCAAGGTAGTGAATCCG